>NZ_JBJDRK010000072.1:0-19044 GCF_044987405.1 Microbacterium sp. ZW T2_14
GGGATGCCGGGGCTCAGACGGCGCCGACGCTCACAATGCTCGAGACGGGGAGCGTCCGTTCGATGTCGGCAGCCCGATCGCGGCCGCGCAGGCGCCCGCCGCCGAGGCCGGCCGCCTCGAGCGTGAAGGAGCGTTCCGATCCGTCGGGCATGCGCACGACCACCACGATCTCGGCGCGGGCGCGCACCGCCTGCTCGAGCTCGCGTTCGAGCCAGCCCTCCTCGCCCTGGGTGCCGTGGCCGCCTCGTAGTGTGCGGATCAGGCGGGCATAAGTCGCCTCGGGAGCGGCCGCGGGCACGGACGGCGCGACGGCGGCGCGGCGGTGGACGGACTCGGCCGCTCCGGTCGCGTCGAGGGCGACGACCGGGTAGCGGGCGTCGGCGAGGCTCCAGTACACGGCGTCCCGGGCGACCCGCGAGGTGAGGATGCCGCCGTCGGCGATGAGCCCGAGGGGACGCAGCGCCTGGTCGATCGCGATCGCATCGAGCAGGCCCGCATCCGTGCTCTCCACGCGCGTGCGACCCGTGCTGTCATCGGTGCTCACGCGCACCAGGCCGTAGCGGGCGGCCGTGCTCTCGATGAGGTAGTCGAGCGGCTGCGGAATGCCCGTGAGCGACAGCTCTCCGAGGAAGGCGCGCATGGATGCCGCGGTCTCACCCTCCGTCATGCCGGCGCCGACCGACGCGGCGGTGAACCGGTACGTCGACGCCTGCGCGCGGGACTCGCGCACGGCGATGGACCGCAGTCGCAGGTCGAGGGCGGGCGCGAGAGGGCCGGGGGCGATCGCGGTCAGGTCCGCCTGCAGGTACACGCGATCGATCTCGGCGGGCAGGTAATCGGCCATCGTGGCGGCGTCGGCCGGCTGCCCGGCGCGCAGCGCAGCGGTCCACGGGAACTCCCCGGCGGAGTGGTCCGGGCCGAACAACCCCCAGCGCACGCCCATGCTGCGCAGCCGTGCGGCGCGAGCGGGCCACTCGGGATCGAGCGGGTAGATCTCGGGCCAGGCGTCGGGGACGACGAAGCCGTGTGCCGGCGTGCGGAGGCCGTCCGGAAGCCCCGCGCGGAACCCCTCGGCGATCGTCTCCCAGCGCTGAGGCGTGGGGGCCTCCAGCCATCGCTCGCCCGCCAAGGTGACGGTCCACTCGCGCTCGCGGGCGTCGGCGAGCCCCGCGTCGGCCGCGGAGGCGAGCAGATCCTCGAGGTCATCGGCGACATCGATGGCCCCGGCATCCGTCAGGCGCCGTCGGTCCACCGCGCTGACCGGCCCCGCCCCGGTGCGCGCGAGCGGGGTGTGCAGGCATGCCAGCAGGATGTCGGCGAGCGAGCCCGCGGTGGTGAACGCTCGCTCAGCGGCGGCCGCGGCCGCGCGCGGCTCCGCGGGCACGGGCTGGGCGGGTGATGCCGGCGGGCGGAACGCGTCGGGGGTCGCGGCTGCGGCGGCGCCGACCCGCTCGACGACGGCCGTGTAGGGGACGCCGTCGGCATCGACCAGTGCCAGCTGCGAAGGCCGGCCGTCGAGCGCGCCTGCTGCGCGGTGGAGGGCGATGAGGTCGCCCCGGTCGAGGCGGGTCAGTGCGCGGTCGATCGAAGCGGGGTCGAGGAGCCCTTCGGCGGCGTCGAAGAAGTCGTGCCAGCCGCTCTGTGCGGAGACGCCGCGCGCCGCGAGCGTCCGTGCCAGCGCGGCGTCACCGAGATCGGCGAGCCGCGTCGCGAGGGCGCGCGCGTCGGAGACCACGCGCGTCAGCCTCCCCGGTTGGCGCGGGCCCTTCGCACGAAGCTCATGATCAGGACCGCGAGCAGCAGTGCGAAAGCCACGAGAGGCGCGATGTACACGAGGACGCCCACGAGAGGCCACACCCCGGTGCTCATATCGGCGCCGGCGGCGGAGGCGATCATGATGGCGAAGAAGCTCACGATGGAGAGCACGAGCAGCCCCAGCGACATGAAGGCCAGGATGCGGTCGACGCGGCGCACGGGGACGTCGCCGGCAGGGTTCGTACTCATCCGCCCCAGCCTACCCGCTGGCGTCCCCGAGCCGGTCCGGATGTGCGGCCGTCCATTAGGCTGGGTGGTGGGGTTGGAAGACCCCGCTTTTGTCATGCTCTGCTTCGTCGCGATGTTCGCGCGGCGACCGATCCAGCGAGGTTTCGATGCCCACCGGCAAGGTCAGGTTCTACGACGAGGAGAAGGGGTTCGGCTTCATCACCTCGGAAGACGGTCAGGACGTCTTCCTGCACGCCACGGCCCTGCCCCCCGGCACGCCCGCGCCGAAGGCGGGCACGCGGCTGGAGTACGGCATCGCCGACGGCAAGCGCGGTCCGCAGGCGCTGTCGGTGCGCGTGCTGGAGGCTCCGGTGAGCCTCGCCAAGCGCTCCCGCAAGCCCGCCGACGACATGGCGATCATCATCGAAGACCTCGTGAAGCTGCTCGACGGCATCGGCGGCGACCTCCGCCACGGCCGGTACCCGAGCGGCGCCCACGCCAAGAAGGTCGCCGCCGTGCTGCGCAAGGTGGCTGATGAGCTCGACGCCTGATCCGGCCGATCCTGCCGACGTCGTCACCGAGGTGGACGCCGAGTCCGGTGCTGCCGCGGAGAACGAGACGGTGACGCATGCCGCGTCCGCCGCGTCGGAGGAGACTGACGTCTCCGCACCCGAGGACGGTCCCGTCGCCGAGCCCGATGACATCGAGCCCGACGACGTCGATGGCACTGACGACGTCGACGGCACTGACGACGTCGACGGCACTGACGACGTGGATGGCACTGACGACGTCGATGGCACTGACGACGTCCATGGCGGCGAGCGGGTCGTCGACACCGACGAGTCTGCCGATGCCGGCGACGAGGAGCCTGCCGTGTTCGGCGAGCCCGACCCGCAGCTGCTGGCCGCTCACGATCTGGCGCTCGCAGCGCTCCGTGAGATCACGGCGGCCGTGACGATCGGCGAGCCCACCGACTACCGCGTGGAGGCGGGGGGTGTGGTCTCGCTGCGGTTCGCGAACCGGATGCCCGGCTACCCCGGGTGGTTCTGGACGGTGAGCCTGGCGCGCGTCGAGGACGCGGATCCCACCGTGCTCGAGGTGGAGCTGCTGCCCGGCGACGGCGCACTCCTCGCACCCGACTGGGTGCCGTGGGCCGTACGGCTCGCGGACTACCACGCCGCGCAGGCTGCGCTGGCCGAGGTCGCGCACGCCGAGGACGACGAGGACCTCGACGAGGACGACGTCGACGACGAAGACCTCGACGACGTCGACGATCTCGACGCCGCGGACTTCGACGACGACGGCTCGTCCATCCTGCACGCCGGCGACGTCGACGGCGTCGACATCGACGAGCTCGCCGAGGACGATGCGGACGACGAGGACGCGGACGAAGAGTCGGACGAGGACGACGAGTCGGACGAGGACGACGACGACGAAGACTCGGATGAGGACGAATCGGACGACGACGAAGACTCGGATGAGGACGAATCGGACGACGACGAGGACTCGGATGAGGACGACTCCGATGAGGACGAAGACTCGGACGACGACGACTCGGACGACGACGACTCGGACGACGATGACGACGACGACGATGACGAGTCCGACGATGACGACTACTCCGAGGATGAGGATCGCGACTGAGCCGACGGCTCGCCGTTACTGACGCGACTCGGCCTCTCGACGAAGCCGCAGGAACCGCGAAAGGGGAGGTTTCCGCCGCGGCGGAAACCTCCCCTTTCGCGATTCCGTCAGCGGCGCTCGAGCGTGCCCTGAACCGCCGCCTGTGCTTCCACGCCGGCGGCGGCCGCCACGCGGAAGCGCGCGCTGAGCAGGACCTCGTCGCGAGACGATGGCCCCACCAGGAGTTCGAACTCGCCGGCTTCGACGATTCGCCGGCCCGCGGCATCCACGATCGTGCAGTCCGCCACCGGCAGCGACAGCTCGACCGTCGCGGTCTCGCCGGGCTGAAGGTCGACGTGTCGATACGCCTTGAGCTCCTTGTCGGCCCAGCTCACCGAGGTGATGATGTCGCGCACGTAGAGCTGAACGATCTCGTGTGCGGGGCGCTCGCCGGTGTTGCGCAACTCGACCGACGCGCGCACAGTGTCGCCCGCGCCGAGTTCCGTGTCGGCGACGCGCAGGCGGTCGTACTCGACGGTCGTGTACGACAGTCCCTCGCCGAACGCCCACGCGGGCGACTGGGTGAGGTCCGCGTAGCGGTTGCCGTGCTGACCGCGGATCTGGTTGTAGAAGATCGGCAGCTGACCGACGTGGCGGGCGAACGAGATCGGCAGACGCCCGGTCGGCTCGATGAGACCGAGCGCGAGCTCGGCGATCGCGCGGCCGCCCTGCATGCCGGGCGAGGCGGCCCAGATCACTGCGGCCGCCTGTTGCGCCGACCGGGGCAGCACCAGCGGCTTCGACGCCATGAGCACCACCACGAACGGCGTGCCCGCCGCCGCGAGCGCATCGATGAGCGCGATCTGCCCGCCGACGAGGTCGAGGGTCGCCGTCGAGCGCCCCTCTCCCACGAGTTCGATCACGTCGCCCACCACAACCACCGCGACGTCGGCATCTTGGGCGGCGGCGACCGCCTCGGCGATCAGCGCCTCGTCGGGCGGCGACGGCACCACGATCTGCGGGCGCGGCTGGCCGTCGGGGAAGAACGCGCCCGCCGGGTCCTCTTGCAGCGTCAGGACGTCCGCTCCCCGCGCGTGTGTGATCGGCCAGTCGGCGGGCGTGACGGAGCGGAATCCGTCGAGCACGGTCGCGATCATGTCGCGCGGCTGGCCGTCCAGCCATCCTGCCTGGCCCGAACCGCCCGCCCAGTCGCCGAGCTGCGTCTGAGCCTCGTCGGCGAGCGGGCCGATCACGGCGACGCGCCGGGCGCCGCCGCTACCCTGCCGTGCCCGGCCCTCGGCATCGGCCGTGTAGCCGCCGTCGAGCGGCAGCAGGCCGTCGTTGCGCAGCAGGACGAGGGAGCGACGGGCGAGGTCCAGGTTCAGAGCACGGTGCTCCGCGGTCGCGATCTCGCTCGCGATGCGGGTCTCGTCGGGAAGCCGGGGATCGGCGAAGAGGCCGAACTCGAACTTGAGCAGCAGGATGCGCGCCACGGCGCGGTCGAGCACCGCCTCGGTGAGGAGCCCTTGTGCGAGAGCGTCGAGGGTGCCCTGGAAGAATCCCGGCGTCGTCATGATCATGTCGTTGCCGGCGTTCACCGCGGCGGCCGCGGCGTGCGCGTAGTCGGGTTGCACCTGTTGCTCCCACACCATGCGGCCGACGTTGTCCCAGTCGGTGATCAGGGTGCCCGTGTAGCCCCACTCGCCGCGCAGCACATCGTTGAGCAGCCAGTCGTTCACGGTGATCGGCACGCCGTCGGTGCTCTGGTAGCCGATCATGAAGGTGCGGCATCCCTCCTTCGCCACCCGCTCGAACGGCGGCAGGAACCACGAGCGGAGCTTGCGCTGCGAGATGTCGGCCTCGCTCGCGTCGCGTCCGCCCTGTGTCTCGGAGTAGCCGGCGAAGTGCTTCGCCGTCGCGAGGATCGCAGTGGGGTCCGAGAGACCGCCGCCTTGATAGCCGCGCACCATCGCCGACGCGAGCTCGCCGATGAGGAACGGATCCTCGCCGAACGTCTCATCGACGCGGCCCCAGCGCAGATCACGGGCGATGCACAGCACCGGGGAGAAGGTCCAGTGGATGCCGGTTGCCGCGACCTCGACGGCGGTCGCGCGCGCGGCCCGCTCGATCAGGTCAGCGTCCCACGATGCCGCCATGCCGAGCTGCGTCGGGAAGATCGTGGCACCCTCCCAGAACGAGTGGCCGTGGATGCAGTCCTCGCCGACCAGCAGCGGGATCTGCAGCCGCGTCTGCAATGTCAGCTCGCGGGCGCGCAGCACCCGTTCGGGCGACGTATGCAGGATCGAGCCGACGTGCTTGCGCAGCACATGGTCGTCGAGGTCATCACGGGCGTCGAGCTGCATCATCTGCCCGACCTTCTCCTCGACCGTCATCCGGCCGAGGAGGTCCGCGATGCGGTCGGCGACCGGCAGTGCCTCGTCGAGATAGTTCGGGACGGCCGCGATGGTCACGCGTTCTCCTGGGTCTGGGGGTTCGTGCGCACGACCGTGACGGTGTCGTTCACATTCATGCCCTTCTTCTTCATGGCGCGCGCCCGCTCGCCCGCGGAGCGCAGGCGAGGATTGACGTACTCGTCGATGCCGAAGTTGATCAGCGACAGTGCGACGCCGATCGCCGCGATGCACAGGCCCGGCGGCAGGAACCACCACCACTGGCCCTGACGGAAAGCCCCCTGGGCGCTCGCCCAGTTGAGAATCGTGCCCCAGTTGTAGGTCGTCACCGGGATGACGCCGATGAACGACAGCGTCGTGAGGCCGATGATCGCGGCCGTCACCGTGCCGACGAAGCTCGCCGCGATCAGTGCCATCAGATTGGGAAGCATCTCGACCGTGATGATGCGGCGCAGCGGCTCGCCGTTGGCCTTGGCAGCCTGGACGAAGTCGCGGCTGCGCAGCGACATCGTCTGCGCGCGCAGCACCCGCGCGCCCCACGCCCAGCCGATGAGACCCAGCACCAAGGCGATGACCCACAAGGGAGGGTCCTCGAAGATCGTCGCCACGATGATGATGAGGGGGATGCCCGGGATCACGAGAAAGACGTTGGTGAGCGCCGAGAGTCCCTCGCTGCGCCACCCACGCAGGTAGCCCGACATGACGCCGACGACGATCGCGATGATCGTGGCGATGATCGCGGCGAGGAAGCCGACGACGATGACGCCACGCGTGCCGTGGATGACCTGGCTCAGCACGTCCTCGCCGATGTGCGTGGTGCCGAGCCAGTGCTCGGCCGACGGCGGCTGGAAGCGGGCGGTGTTGTCCACCTTCGTCGGCGAGTACGGCGCGAGGACGTCGGCGAATATCGCGACGAGGACGAAGAATCCGAGGATGGACAGGCCCGCGATCGATTTGCCGTTTCCGAACATGGCGAAGGCGGAGCCGAGCTTCGACCAGAACGTCGGCCTCTTGTGCGGGGCCTTTCCCCCGGAGCGGGGAGTGCGAACCGTCGCGGTCGTGGGAGTGTTCGCGGGGCGACTGAGGATGGTGTCGTCGGCGATCGTGTCCATGTTTCAGGCCTCCGTCTGGCGCGTGCGCGGGTCGAGGAATGCGTAGGCGATGTCGGCGAGGAGGTTTGCGAGGAGCACTGAGATCGTGATCACGAGGAACACTCCCTGCATGAGGGCGAAGTCCTTGGCATTCGTTGCGTCGAGCAGCAGTTTGCCGACCCCTGGGTAGCTGAAGACGACCTCCATGACGATGGTGCCGCCGACGATGAATCCGAGCGCCAGCGCGAAGCTCTGGATCTGGGGCAGCACCGCGTTGCGCGCGGCATAGCGCCACAGCACGCGTCTGTTCGGCATGCCTTTGGCCTGCGCGACCGTGACGTAGTCCTCGTCCAGCACAGTGAGCATCATGTTGCGCATGCCGAGCATCCAGCCGCCGATTGAGGCGAGGATGATCGTCGCCGCAGGCAGGAAGCCGTGATGGATGACGTCGCCGATGAACTCTGCCGACCACTCGGGCCTGACCCCGACGCCGTAGGCCTTGCCGATCGGGAACCATCCGAGCGTCACCGAGAACACCGAGATGGCCAGGAGGCCGAGCCAGAAGTACGGGATGGTGCTGAAGAACGTCGTGATCGGGACGAGGGCGTCGAGCCGGCTACCGCGACGCCATCCGACGATCGCGCCGCCGATGGTGCCGATCGCGAACGCGGCCAGCGTCGCGACACCGACGAGGCCCACCGTCCAGATCAGTGACTGGCCCACCACTTCGGTCACGGGCCGCATGCCGTGCAGCAGCGAGATGCCGAGGTCGCCGCGGAGGAGCAGGCCCCAGTAGTCGACGTACTGCTGCCAGAGCGACGCGTCGGTGTCCAGGCCGAGCAGCGCACGCAGCGCCTCGGCCGCTTCGGGCGAGACGTTGCGGTTGCGGGCGAGGTAGGCGTCCACCGCATCGCCCTTCATCAGCCGAGGCAGGAAGAAGTTGATCGTGATGGCCGCCCAGAGCGTGAACAGGTAGAACACGGCGCGACCACCGAGGAAGCGCCACGGGATGCGGGAGCGGCCCTTGACGGCACTCGTCGCCGTCGTTCCCGCCTCGATCGCATCGAAGTCTCCTGTGCGCGTCTGTGCAGGGGGGAGCTGGGGGGCGACGGCGCTCACTTCTCACCTCCGAGGATGCCTGCTGCGTGGGCGAAGAACGAGTCGGGATCGGGGGATGCCGCGCGCAACTCTTGGGTATAGGGGTTCTGCGGACGCAGGATCACGTCGTCGGCGGCACCGCGCTCGACGACGCGTCCCTGGTTGAGCACGAGGATCTCGTCGCTGAAGTGACGTGCCGTCGCGAGATCGTGCGTGATGTAGAGCACGCCGAGACCCTCTTCCCGCTGCAGGTCCGCAAGCAGGTTGAGCACACCGAGGCGGATCGACACGTCGAGCATCGAGACCGGCTCGTCGGCGACGAGCAGCTTCGGGCGGGATGCCAGCGCGCGCGCGATCGCGACGCGCTGACGCTGACCCCCTGAGAGCTCGTGCGGACGGCGGTCGATGACCTGATCGGCGTCGAGCCGCACGCGGCCGAGGATTCGCCGCACCTCGTCATCGAGCTGATCCTTCGGCACGACCTTGTCGAGTTGGAGGGGGCGCTGGATCGCGTACCGGATCGAGTGGTACGGGTTGAGGGATGCGAAGGGGTCCTGGAACACCATGCGCAGCTGCTGGCGGTACGCGCGCAGGGCCTTGCCCCGGCGGGGGAGCGGCTGGCCGTCGAGACGCACTTCGCCGCTCGTGGGTGTCTCGAGCTGGGTGAGGATCTTGGCGATGGTTGATTTGCCGCTGCCGGACTGGCCGACGAGGCCGATCGTCTGGCCCGAATGGAGCGTGAAGCTCACGTCGTCGAGGGCGTAGATCTGGCCGGCACCGCGCACCGAGTACATCTTGGTGACGGCGTCGAATTCGAGGACGGTCATCGGTGGACCACCCCTCTCTCTCCGGTGAGGCGGGGGAACGAGGCGAGCAGTGTCCTCGTGTATTCGTCCTGGGGGTCGGTCCAGATGCGTTCCGCCGTGCCGAGCTCGACGATCTCGCCTTCGCGCATGATGGCGATGCGGTCGCTGATCTCGAGCAGCAGGGGCAGGTCGTGTGTGATGAAGATCACCGAGAATCCGAATTCGTGTCGCAGGTGCGAGATCTGTCGCAGGATCTCGCGCTGTACGAGAACGTCGAGCGCCGTGGTCGGCTCGTCCATCACCATGAGCTGCGGGCGCAGGGCGAGAGCCATCGCGATCATGACGCGCTGGCGCATGCCGCCGGACAGCTCGTGGGGGTACGAACGGTAGCGCTGTGCGCCGACCTTGACGATCTCGAGAAGCTCGGCGACCGCCGCGCGACGCTGCGCGCCGGTGAGATTCGGGCGGTGGACCTCGAAGACGTCCTCGAGTTGGGACCCGACGGTCGCGACGGGGTTGAGCGAGTTCATCGCACCCTGGAAGACCATCGAGACCTTGTCCCAGCGGAACTTGCGCATCTCCTCGGCGTCGAGGCGGTTGACGTCGACGTCCTGTCCGTCGGCGTCGTGGAACATCACCGAGCCGCTGGTGATGACGGCCGGGGGCTTGAGCAGGCGTTGGATGCCGTACGCAAGGGTGGTCTTGCCGCACCCGCTCTCGCCGGCGAGTCCGAGGATCTCACCGCGCTGGAGTTCGAGCGTGACGTTCTTGACCGCATTCACAGGGGGATCGACGTCGTAGACGATCGAGAAGTCGTGGACGGAGAGCAGCGGATCATGCACGATGCTGGTTCGCTTTCGTGAGGGTGACGTGCAGGCGGGGCGGATGCCGCGCATCCGCCCCGCCTGCCGGACATCATTCGGCAGGCTTCAGCTTCGTCAGAATCTGAACCACAGCGGGCTGCGTCGGGTCCGCCGACGCGTACTGGTCCTCCTCCGAGGGCCAGCCGACGTAGTTCCGCGTGTTGAACTCGCCCAGCAGCGGGTGCGAACCGAGCGGGATGGCCGGCACGTCCGTGGCGAATGCCTTCTCCATCACGGCGACGGCCGCTGCGCGCTCCTCGTCCGAAGAGGTGTTCGCGTAGGTGTTGAGCGCCTCCGTGACGGCAGGGTTGTCGTAGCGGCCGAAGTTGAACTGCGCCTTGCCGTCGACGATCCACTTCGGGTCCATCGTGGAGGTGTAGAGGCCGTAGGCGTTGCCGGTGTCCTCCAGCCAGTGGATGATCATGTCGAACGTGCCCTCCTGGCGAGCCGCGTCCCAGCCGCCCCAGTCAGGCTGGTCGACCTTGACGTCGATGCCGAGGCCCTCGCCGAGCTCCTCGGCGATGAGTGCCTGCTCGGTGTTCCAGTCGCTCCAGCCGGCGGGGACGGAGATCGAGAACGAGACGGCCTCCCCATCCGGGTCGATCAGCTTCTCGTCCTTCCAGGTGTAGCCCGCCTCGGTGAGGATCTGCTTGGCCTTGTCGGTGTCCACGCTGTAGACGGCGCCCTCGTACTCGGCGTCGATCTCATCTGCGAGCAGGTCTCCGAGGCCGGTGACGCTCCAGATGGGCGTGCTCGCGCCTTCGCGTGCCACGTCGACGTACGCCTGACGATCGACGGTCCATGCGATCGCCTGACGCAGGGCCGGGTCGTTGAACGGCTTGGTCTGCAGGTTCATGAACAGCGTGCCCGCGCCCGCGGTGGGGGAGGCGAGGAACTGATTGGCGTCGTCGGCAGCCAGGAAGCTGTCCTGGATCTGCGGGATGAACGCCTGCGCCCAGTCAGCCTCCTCCGAGACGAGCGCCGTCGTCAGCGCGGCGTTGTCGCCGTACGAGACGTAGTGCAGCTCGGGCACCTGCAGCTCGCCGCCCCAGTAGTCGGGGTTGGCCGTGAGGTTGACGGATTCGGTCGTCCAGCTGTCCAGCACGTACGGGCCGGTGCCGACGGCCGCGCCCTCGTCCGTCAGCGGGTCGGTATTGGGGTCGTCGATGTTCTCCCAGATGTGCTCGGGAACGATCGGCGTGTGCAGCACGCGGGCCTGCGCCGTGTACTTCGATTCGGCGAACTTCAGGATGACGGCGTCCCCGTCCGACGTCGCGCTCTCGAGGTTGAGGGCCGACGTGTCGTTGAGAGTGCCGTCGATGTACATGTTGAAGGTGAAGACGATGTCGTCGGCGGTGAAGTCCTCGCCGTCGCTCCAGGTGACATCAGCGCGTGGGACCACGGTGAGCTCGGTGTAGTCGTCGTTCCACTCGACCGACTCGGCCAGCCACGGAGTGGTGCCGAGGTCGCCAGTGGGGTTCACGAGTGCGAGGGGCTCGAAGATGACCTTGGCGTAGCCGTACTTCGAGGCGGACGAGTCGCCGAGGTAGGGGTTGTGGGACTCGGTGGTGATGGCACCGTCGGGCTTGGCGATGGTGAGCGCCGCGCCCGCCGAGCCGTCATCGTTGCCGCTTCCGCCGGCGCAGCCGGTGAGCACCAGCGCCGCGGCGACGCCGACGGCGGCGAGGGATGTTCTGAGCCTCATTGCTTCTCCTTGATGTGAGCACGACATCGTGTCTCCCCAGGAGGGATGACGACGGCGTCAGGGGTGATTGCCGGATCAACTTACAATCAAGTAAGTAATCTTTGCAAGTAGGCTTCACCAGCGGACCGCGAATGGCCGCGGCTAAACTCGCACAAACCGGTTCATGCGCCCGGAAAACCGCGGATGAGAAGGGGGTCCCGATGGCTGTTCAGCGACGACAGCCGCGCTCGCGGCCCGAGACACTCGCCCGAAGACGCGACATCCTCGATGCCGCGGTCGAGATCTTCGGCAGCAAGGGATTCACCGGAGGCACTCTCCAGGAGATCGCCGACCAGGTCGGCATGACCCACGCGGGCATCCTCCACCACTTCGGCTCGAAGCACGAGCTGCTCCTCGAAGTGCTGCAGCACCGCGATGAGACCGACGTCGCCGACCTCGACGAGAAGCACATCCCCGACGGCCTCGCGCTCTTCCGCCACCTCGTGCGCACGGCTTTCGTCAACGCGCACCGGGCCGGCATCGTGCAGGCATACGTCGTGCTCTCGGCGGAGTCGGTCACCGACGACCACCCCGGACGGGACTTCTTCGAGAAGCGCTACCAGACGCTGCGGGCAGAAGTGGCCCACGCGTTCGCCGTCGTCTGCGCCGAACGCGGCATCACCGCGCCTGAGACAGTCGGCCTGGCGTCGGCCAGCATCCTCGCCGTGATGGACGGGCTGCAGGTGCAGTGGCTGCTCGATCCCGACGCCGTGGACCTCGCGCACGCGTCGGAGTTCGCGATCGAGGCGATCCTGTGTGCCGTGCTCTCGCCCGCCCCGTCACCGCTGCGGGACAGCGAGGATGACGTGGCCCTGCCGGAAACGGATGCCGCGGCCCGCGGCATCCGTTCCGAACCGGTGGATCAGCCCAGCCGCTCGACCGTGTAGTCGATGCAGCGGATCAGCTGGCGCACGTCGTCGGGGTCGATCGACACGAACGTCGCGACGCGCAGCTGGTTGCGACCCAGCTTGCGGTAGGGCTCGGTGTCGACGATGCCGTTCGCACGGAGGCTCTTGGCGACGGCGGCGGCATCCACCGAGTCGTCGAAGTCGATCGTCACGACGACGGGGGAGCGGTCGGCGGCGTCGGCGACGAAGGGCGTCGCGAAAGCGGATGCCTCGGCCCAGTCGTACAGCGCCTGCGACGACTCGCTGGTGCGAGCGTCGGCCCACTGCAGGCCGCCCGACGAGAGGATCCAATCGAGCTGCTTGTCGAGGAGGAACAGCGTCGCGAGCGCCGGGGTGTTGAGCGTCTGGTGGAGACGGGAATTGTCGAGGGCGTTCTTGAGGCTCAGGAACTCGGGGATGTAGCGGCCGGACGCCGCGATGCGCTCGATGCGCTCGATCGCCGCCGGTGACACGAGCGCGAACCACAGGCCGCCGTCGGAGCCGAGGTTCTTCTGCGGCGCGAAGTAGTAGACGTCGGCCTCGTGCACCGAGAAGTCGATGCCGCCCGCGGCGCTGGTCGCGTCGATGACGGTGAGCGCGCCCTCGTCGCCGTGCACGCGGGTGACCGGGGTCGAGACGCCGGTGGAGGTCTCATTGTGCGGCCAGGCGTACACGTCGATCCCCTCGACCGCTTCGGCCACCGTGCTGGTGCCCGGCTCGGCCTTGCGGACGTCGGGAGCCTCGAGCCACGGCGTCTTGGCCGCGGCGGCGAACTTGCCGCCGAACTCGCCGAACACGAGGTTCTGGCTGCGCTTCTCGATCAGGCCGAATGCGGCGGCATCCCAGAACGCCGTCGAACCGCCGTTGCCGAGGATGACCTCGTAACCGTGCGGGAGGCGGAACAGCTGGCTCAGCTCGGCACGCACCTGGCCCACCAGGTCCTTGACGGGCGCCTGACGGTGCGACGTGCCCAGCAGTGCCGACCCGGGCCCCGCGAGCGCCGCGATGTGGGCGGGCGCGATCTTCGACGGGCCGCACCCGAAGCGTCCGTCGGCGGGAAGGATCTCACGGGGCAGGAGGACGTGGGCCATGCGTCGATTCTAGAGAGGCGCACAGTGCCGTCTCGCCCGCGTGACAGCGCGTGACGCCCGCAGCCGGAGGATGTCGCAGGGCCAGCCGGCCCCGCCTCGGGGTCGGTGCCAGAAGATAGGCTGTCCTTACACGCCAGACTTCGAGGACGCCGGGGAAATGACAGATCTGATCGACACCACTGAGATGTACCTGCGTACGATCCTCGAGCTCGAAGAAGAGAACATCGTTCCGCTGCGGGCACGGATCTCGGAGCGACTCGGTCACTCGGGTCCCACGGTGTCGCAGACCATCGGGCGCATGGAGCGCGACGGCCTCGTCGTCGTCTCGGAGGACCGTTCCCTCGAGCTGACCGCCGCCGGCCGGCAGAAGGCCGTCGACGTCATGCGCAAGCACCGGCTCGCCGAGCGCCTGCTGTCGGACGTCATCGGCCTGGACTGGGCCTACGTCCACGAAGAGGCCTGCCGCTGGGAGCACGTCATGAGCGAGCAGGTCGAGCGTCGGCTCGTCGAGCTTCTCGGCCACCCCACCGAATCGCCGTACGGCAACCCCATCCCCGGGCTCGACCAGCTCGGCGATGTGCCGACGAACGGCTTCGAGCAGGGTGTCGTCGGCTTGGTGCGCCGGCTCAACGACGCAGGCGAGCCGATCACGGGCACGGTCCGCCGCCTGGCCGAACCGGCGCAGGTCGACCCCGAGCTGCTGCAGCAGCTGAAGGCCGCAGGCGTCGTGCCCGGCGGCATCGGCGACTACCGCTACAACGAGGGCTATGTGCTCGTGCAGATGCAGGGCAGCGATGAGGGTCTCGAGCTTCCCGTCGAGATCGCGTCGCATATCTTCCTCGTCGACGAGACCCGCTGAGGGAAAGCGGATGCCGCGCCGCGCGGCGCCTCGGTGGTCGCCGTCATCGCGGGCCGCGGCATCCGTCGACACACTGTGCGGAGATTGCCAGGCGTGGAGCGTGACATAAACGTGACCTTCGGGTAGCCTCAAGAAGTCCACCAGGCGAGAAGCCCGCCGACCGGACCCCGCGTGGATTGCCTCAACGGCTCGTCGTCCACATGTGGTGAAGCCCGCACATCGTGCCCCGACATCGAGTGCTGACGAGCCAGGCGCCACGGCGCAGAGGCGCCGGAGGACCAGTTTGGCTGAAGAGATAGATTCGCACGCGATCGTGCCCGAGAACGCGGCGACGGACCTGAACCGTCGTGAGCGCAACCGGAAGACCCCCGTGCGACGCTCCCGAGCCGTGCCATCCGCGAAGTCGACGACGGCGCCCGTAGGTGTCCGGCCCGCTTCCCCCGCGCCGTCGGGCCGAGGTCCCTCGGCCAAGGCATCCACCAAGGGGCGCGTCGTGAAGCCGCTGCGCAGCCTGGTCGTGCTTGCCATGGTGGGTGGCCTCGTGGCCACGGTCGCGATCCCCGCGTTCGCCGCGACCGCCGGTTCCGGCGTCGAAGAGGCCCGCACGATCCAGCAGGTGGCGGTCGACGACGCGCAGACGTTCGTGGCGGCATCCGATGCCACTGCCACCGAGCTCTCGCGCGGAAGCTACGCGGCCACCACCGCGGAAGAGATCGAGAAGAAGAAGGCCGAAGAGGCGGCGGCGGAACGCGCGCGTCGGGCCGCCGAGCTCGCCGCGGCGTCGGCGAAGTCGTCGGCGAAGTCGCTTCCGGTCAACATCGCCCTCACCTCGCCCGGAACCGGCGAGGTGCGCTGGCCGATCCTCAACTTCACCAAGGGCCGCGGCCTCTGGGACTCGGGCTACCACCAGGGCGTCGACCTCCTGTCGTCGTGCGGAACGCCCATCTACGCCGCGGCGGCCGGCGTCGTCAAGGTGTCCCAGGAGAGCTACGGCGGCTACGGCGTCGGCATCTCGATCGACCATGTGATCGGCGGCCAGCAGGTCAACACGCTCTATGGCCACATGACGTACGGCAGCCGTCAGGTCTCGGTCGGCCAGTCCGTCCAGGCGGGTCAGCTGATCGGCCTGGTCGGCAGCACCGGCAGCTCGACCGCGTGCCACCTTCACTTCGAGGTCCACATCAACGGCTCGGTCGTCGACCCCTGGGCATGGCTGCAGGCCAACGCCGGCTGAGCCCGCCGAGGCCCGACACCGATCGCATCATCACGGATGCCCACTGCCCGCAGGGCGTGGGCATTCGTTGTTCGACACGCCCGCCATCGTTCACCGGCTTCACGGCCCCGGTGTCGGCTGGGTGCGTTACCCTGAATCCCGACGCTGAGAGAGCGGAGGGAGCCGATGGGCTGCACACCACGCATCCGAACCATGGATGCGCTTGGACGCCTCGTCCTTCGGCATTGCACGAGTGGATGCCGCGGCATTGCCGTGGCGCCAAGGCGCTGTCTATAAGACAGCGCCTTTTTAATGCCCCTGCGCCCTTGATCGTCGCATGTCGAATAACCGAGAAGCCGTCCCGGCCATTCGAGAGGATGATCAATGCGCACTCTGGTGCTGAATGCGGGCTACGAACCGCTCGCCGTCGTGTCGTTCAAACGGGCCCTCGTGCTCGTGATGAACGAGAAGGCCACTGTGGTGGAGCACACCGAGATGGATCCGGTGTGGGGCACCAGACGCTCGTACGAGCGCCCGGCGGTGATCATTCTGACCCGCTACGTGCGGGTGCCGGGCGGCCGCCATGTGCCGGTGACGCGGCGCGGCGTGCTGCGTCGTGACAACCACCGCTGCGCGTACTGCGGCAAGGCCGCGTCGACGATCGACCACGTGCTCCCGCGCTCGCGCGGTGGCGCGGACTCGTGGGAGAACCTCGTCGCCTGCTGCCTGCGCTGCAACAACGTGAAGGGCGATCGCACACCGCAGGAGATGAACTGGGAGCTGCGCATCCTCCCTCGCGCACCGCGCGGCGGGCAATGGACCGTCCGGGGCACTGAGCGCACAGATCCGCGGTGGGAGCCGTATCTCGCGCTCGCGGCGTGATCCTCGGGCGGGATGCCGCGGCGTGAGTGGCGCGCGGCAGGTCATTTCTCGTCGAGGAGCGCGGAGGCGACGTCGGGAACGTAGTTCTCGAGATTGCGCGGCGGTCGTTCGTATCCGTGCGAGGGGGCCTGCGGCGGGATGGCGACCTCGTCACGCTCGACGACCTCGTACGGTATCCGCGAGAGCAGATGCGACATCATGTTGATGCGACTGCGGCGCTTGTCGACCGACGGCACTTCGTGCCAGGGCGCCTCCGGGATGTCGGTGTGCACGAACATGCTGTCTTTGGCGCGGGAGTAGTCCTCCCACTTCGTGATGGACAGCACGTCGTTGGGGCTGAGCTTCCAGCGTCGAGTGGGGTCCTCGGCGCGAGAGCGGAACCGTCTCTGCTGTTCTACGGCCGACACGCTGAACCAGTACTTGAGGAGGAGGATGCCGTCTTCGACGAGCATGCGCTCGAAGATGGGCGCCTGGTGGAGGAAGCGGTGGTACTCGGCGTTCGTGCAGTAGCCCATGACGTGTTCCACGCCGGCGCGGTTGTACCAGGAGCGATCCATCAGCACGATCTCGCCTGCGGCCGGCAGGTGTGGCACATAGCGCTGGAAGTACCACTGGGTGCGCTCGCGTTCGGTCGGCGTCGGCAGAGCCACGGTGCGGGTGACGCGGGGGTTGAGATACTCCGAGACGCGCTTGATCGTGGATCCCTTGCCCGCCGCGTCGCGTCCCTCGAAGATCACCACGATGCGTGCTCCCGTTGACTGCACCCAAGCCTGCATGTCGACGAGTCGCGCCTGCAGGCGACGGAGCTCCTGTTCGTAGGCCTTCCGGGGAATCCGCGGTTCGCTCATGGGCCTGAGGCTACACGCAGTGTCCACGCACTGAACGGATGATCCGACTCGAACATAACTGTCGGAAGCCCGAGGTACTCTCGTTCCCTGCGGTTGAATGACTAGAACATCTGTTCTAGCATAGGGGAATGGGGGCGATCGTGCAGCTCACGGCACAGCACGTGCACGAGACCGTCGGGCAGCAGCCGACGGCCCCCGAATCTGCCGCCCTCCGTGCCGGGAGAGCGGCTTCGGCAGATACGGGCAGAGGCCAAGGGGCGAACACCGTCGCCCAGCTGCGCGCCCAGCTCGAGCGGGTGCAGGGGCGGCGGCTCGACGCGCCGGTGCTGCCGGTGCATCCCGCCCTCGCCTCGCTGCTTCCCGGGGGCGGTCTGCGTCCCGGATCGGCCTACTCCCTCCCGCGGTCGACGTCGGTGCTGCTGGCGCTGCTCGCCCAGCCGTCGCAGTCCGGCTCATGGTGCGGAGTGATCGGGATGCCGCGGCTCGGCGCCGAGGCGGCCGAAGGGCTGGGAGTCGACCTGTCGCGGCTCGTGCTCATCCCTGATCCCGGGGCACGCTGGCTCGCGGTGACCTCGACCGTCGCCGAGGTGCTGCCGGTGGTCGCCGTCCGCCCGTCTGGAAGAGCTGCCGACGGCGAGATCTCCCGCCTGGCGGCGCGGCTGCGCGATCGTGGTGCGGTGCTGCTCGTGCAGGGGCCGTGGCCGCAGGCCGAAGCCGTGATCGAGGTCGGCGAGCCGGAATGGGAGGGCGTCGGCCGCGGGCACGGCTACCTCTCCGGTCGCGAGGTGACGCTCACCTCGTCGAGCCGCCGCTGGCCGAGATCCCGGCGCGCTCGCGTGATGCTTCCGGATGCCGCGGGCCACGTCGCGGCCGCGCCCGAGCGGATGCGGCCCGTCGAGGCGCTGCATCCGGCCGCCGCCGCGGCGTACGAGGCCTCGCTCGGTCATCGGGTCAGGGCGGTGGGGTGACATGACGCCGGGAACGCCCGTCAGGAGCCTCGTGCTGTGGTTTCCCGACTGGCCGGTCACGGCTCTCGAGCGGGAGGCGGGTGCGACCGCACAGCGGCCCGGCTTGGTGCGGAAGCGCTCGGTGCGGGACGCGGCCGGGACGCGGCCGGGCTCCGAGTCGGACGAGATCGCCGGGCAGTACGACACGATGTCCGGGGGTCCTCCGCCCGGCGCGGCCACGTCTGGTGCCTCGCCGCTGAGCGCGGGGAATGACGAGCGGGCCGATGCGGGGCGTGGGGAAGCGTCCCGACCGGCGCGTGGCGAACGCTCCAAGGCGGCGCGCGGGTCGCGGCCCCCGATCGCCGTCGTCGAGCGCAATCTCGTGGTGGCGTGCTCGGCGTCCGCGCGCGCCGAGGGGGTGCGTCGCGGGCAGCGCCGGCGTGATGCGCAGGCGCGGTGCCCGGGGCTGATCCTGGTGAATGCGGATGCCGCGCGCGATCACCGCGCGTTCGCGCCCATCGTGTCGATGATCGAGGAGCGCGCTCCCGGAGTCCAGCTGGTGCGGCCGGGGCTGTGCGCGCTGCGCGCCCGCGGCCCGGCGCGGTACTACGGCGGCGAGACCGAGGCCGCCCGCGTGCTGCTGGGCGCGCTGCGCGAGGCCGGGGTCGACGGGGTCAGGGCGGGGATCGCCGACGGTC
>NZ_JBJDRK010000073.1:0-17696 GCF_044987405.1 Microbacterium sp. ZW T2_14
GTGCGGAACTGACGGCGCTGCAGCACGGCGGCGCCCAGCAGCGACGTCTGCGCGCCGGTACCCAGGATGTGGCCGGAGCGGCGGCCTTCGCCGCGGCGGCCGAGGCGGCGGACGCCGAGCGCGAGATCGAGGCGGTCCGGCTCGGAGCCCTCCGCGACCGGCTGATCAACGGCATCCGGAGCAGCATCGCCCACGCCGAACTGCTCGGTGATGAGATCCAGCGCCTGCCCGGCAACGCGCACCTGCTGTTCCCCGGTGCATCAGGCGAGACGCTGCTCTTCCTGCTCGACCGCGCCGGCATCGCGGTGTCGACCGGATCGGCGTGCCAGGCGGGCGTGCCCGAGCCCTCGCACGTCGTGCTCGCGATGGGGCGGACGGATGCCGAGGCGCGCCAGGTGCTGCGATTCACACTCGGGCGCACCACCGTCGACAGCGACATCGACGCGGCGCTCGCCGCCCTGCCGGAGGCGGTCGAACGGGCGCGCGCCGCGGCGGGCTCACGGTGACCCTGCCGTGACCGGCGCACGCCGGGTCGCGGCATCCGGATCCCGGCCAGGTACGGGTTCGTAGACTGGACCCATGCGAATCCTTGCGGCCATGAGCGGCGGAGTGGACTCCGCGGTGGCGGCCGCCCGGGCGGTCGATGCCGGCCACGACGTCGTCGGCGTGCATCTCGCCCTCTCCCGGGCCGGTGGCACGCTGCGTACCGGCAGTCGCGGCTGCTGCACCATCGAGGACGCCATGGACGCGCGTCGTGCGGCCGACCGCCTCGGTATCCCGTTCTACGTCTGGGACTTCTCGGAGCGCTTCCGCGACGACGTCATCGACGACTTCGTCGCCGAATACCGCGCCGGCCGCACTCCCAACCCCTGCATGCGGTGCAACGAGAAGATCAAGTTCGCGGCGCTGCTCGAGCGTGCGCTGGAACTCGGGTTCGACGCGGTGTGCACCGGTCACTACGCGACGCTCGTCGACGGGGCGGACGGCCTCGAGCTGCACCGGGCCTCGGATGCCGCGAAGGACCAGTCCTACGTGCTGGGCGTGCTGAACGCCGAGCAGCTCGCCCACACCTACTTCCCGCTCGGGGCGACCCCGTCCAAGGCTCTGGTGCGGGCCGAAGCGGAGGAGCGCGGACTCACCGTCGCGCAGAAGCCCGACAGCCACGACATCTGCTTCATCCCGGACGGCGACACGCGCGGCTGGCTCGCCGACAAGGTCGGCGCCGAGCGCGGCGACATCCTGGATCGCACCGGCGCCGTCGTCGGTTCGCACGAGGGCGCTCACGCGTTCACGGTCGGCCAGCGCCGGGGCCTGCAGCTCGGCGTGCCCGCCCCCGACGGCAAGCCGCGGTTCGTGCTCGAGGTGCGGCCTGTCTCCAACACGGTCGTCGTCGGACCCAAGGAGGCCCTCGCGACCGCCGAGATCTCCGGTGAGCGGTTCTCCTGGGCGGGGCGTCCGCAGGAGGCGGGCGACTTCGCCTGCCACGTGCAGATCCGCGCGCACGCCGATCCGGTGCCTGCCAGTGCCACGTTGACGGCGGGCATGCTGACGGTCATTCCCGAAACACCCTTCGACGGGGTCGCCCCGGGCCAGACCGCGGTGCTGTACGACGGCACGCGGGTGATCGGCCAGTTCACGATCGATCGGACAGTCTCGGCGGTTCCCGCGGACGCGTGAGCGCACGCGCCGGTGGATGCCGGCGCCTCAGGTTGCGCGACTCTCCGAGCCTGTGTGCTGTCGGAGCCCGCTTCTAGACTGGCGTGGTGATGGATGACCTCGGTACGCCAGCCACCGCGCCGCTCGATGCGCCGACCGCCCTCGCCGCCGATGGAGGTCTCGAGACCGATGCGGGATTGGACGCCTCCCGCGCCGAGGCCGAGGCGCTGACCGAGCGCATCCTCGACGCGCGAGACGCCTACTACGGCCGCAACGCCGAGATCGTCGACGATGCGACGTACGACGGGTGGATGCATCGGCTCGAAGAGCTCGAGCGGCTCCACCCCGAATTGCAGAGTCAGGACTCGCCGACCCAGACGGTGGGTGCCGCCGAGAGCTCCATGTTCGCGCCGATCGAGCACGCCGAGCGGATGCTGAGCCTCGACAACGTGTTCAGTCTCGACGAGCTGCGCGACTGGTGCCTGAAGGCGGAGGCCTCGGCGGGTCGGCGGGTGCGCTGGCTGACCGAGCTCAAGATCGACGGACTGGCGATCAGCCTGCGGTATGAGAGGGGGGTGCTGACCTCCGCCGCCACGCGCGGCGACGGCCGGATCGGCGAGGACGTGACGATGAATGCGGTCCGTGTCACGGGCATCCCGCAGCGACTGGCGGGCAGTGGACACCCCGACATCGTCGAGGTCCGCGGCGAGGTGTTCATTCCTGTCGCCGCCTTCGAACAGCTCAACGCGCTGCAGGCAGCCATGCGTGATCGCGCCGTCGAAGAGACCCGCGCGCGCAGCCGCGCCTTCGACGAGGCGAAGGCGCGGCTGAGCGCCGAGCGCCGATTCCCCTCCTTCGCGAACCCGAGGAACGCGGCGTCGGGCGGCCTGCGTCAGCAGCTCGACAAGAAGGACGGGCTCGAGCGGGAGGCGGGCCAGGCTCGTCTGGACTCACTGCGGCTCTTCGTCCACGGCATCGGCGCATGGAGCCGGCCCCCGGTCGACTCGCAGAGCGAGATCTACGCCCTGCTCGCCGAATGGGGGCTCCCGACGAGCCCTTACTTCCGCACCGCCGACGACATCGACGGCGTGCTCGACTTCGTCGCGCACTACGGCGAGCACCGGCACGACGTCGAGCACGAGATCGACGGCGTCGTGGTCAAGGTCGACGAGCTCGCGCTGCACGACGAGCTGGGCGCGACGAGTCGTGCGCCGCGCTGGGCGATCGCGTACAAGTACCCGCCGGAGCAGGTCAACACCAAGCTGCTCGACATCGTCGTCTCCGTGGGCCGCACCGGGCGCGCCACGCCCTTCGCGGTGATGGCCCCGGCCCGGGTAGCGGGATCGGTGGTGCGGCAGGCGACGCTGCACAATCAGGACGTCGTGCGCGCGAAGGGGGTGCTGATCGGCGACACCGTCGTGCTGCGCAAGGCCGGCGATGTCATTCCCGAGATCCTCGGTCCCGTCGTCGAACTGCGCGACGGTAGCGAGCGGGAGTTCGTGATGCCCACGCTGTGCCCCGAGTGCGGCTCGCCCCTGGCCCCGGCCAAGGAGGGCGACATCGATCTGCGCTGCCCGAATACACGTGCCTGCCCGGCGCAGGTGCGCGGGCGCGTCGAGCACATCGGCTCACGCGGCGCGCTCGACATCGAAGCGCTGGGCGAGGTCACGGCGGCGGCACTCACGCAGCCCTCGGTTCCGGAGATTCCGCCGCTCGAGACCGAGGCCACGCTCTTCGAGCTCACCGTCGACCAGCTGGTGCCGATCGAGGTGGTCGTCCGCGACGCCGAGACCGGCGAGCCGCGCATCGACGAGAAGACCGGCGACGTGGTCCGCCGCTCGCCGTTCCGTCGCAACCCGTCGCCGGCCGAGAAGAAGGCAGGGCTCGGCGGACCCCAGCCGTCGGCGCAGGCCCTGACGCTCATCGACCAGCTCGAGCGCGCGAAGACGAAGGAGCTCTGGCGGTTCCTGGTCGCGCTGAACATCCGCCACGTCGGGCCGGTCGCCGCGCGTGCGCTCGCACAGTGGTTCGGCTCGGTCGACGCGATCCGCACGGCGTCGCGCGACGAGCTCGCCGGGGTGGAGGGCGTCGGCGGGATCATCGCGGACTCGCTCCTGGACTGGTTCGACGTCGACTGGCACCGCGACATCGTCGAGCGCTGGACGGCAGCGGGAGCGCAGCTCGCCACGCCCGGCCACCCCGGGCCCGGGGCCGCGGTCGACGCCGGGGGAGTGCTCGACGGGCTCACGGTCGTCGCGACCGGCTCCCTCGAGGGCTACAGCCGTGAGGGTGCGCAGGAGGCGATCCTGAAGGCCGGCGGAAAGGCCGCCTCGAGCGTCTCGAAGAAGACCGACTTCGTCGCGGCCGGGCCCGGTGCAGGCTCGAAGCTGGCGAAGGCGGAGGAACTCGGCATCCGGATCCTCGATGCCGCGCAGTTCCACGTCCTCGTGACGCAGGGGCCGGAGGCGCTCGACGCGGCCGCTCCCGACGCCGGCTGACCCGTGCGGTCGCGGGTTGCGACGGGGATGATGGCGGCATGGCGCAGTGGCTGTATCGCATCGTCCCCGCGCGGCCTGCGATGGTCAGCGATCCGACTCCCGAGGAGCAGCGGATCGTCGGCGACCACTTCGCGTACCTCGTCTCCCTCCGCGATCGCGGCATCCTGATCCTCGCCGGCCGGACACAGGAGGCCGAGGGCACATTCGGCATCACCATCTTCGAGGCGGACGACGAAGCGGCGGCACGAGAGGTGATGCGCGCCGACCCCGCCGTCGCGGCGGGCGTGTTCGACGCCACAGTGCACCCGTACCGGACCGCGGTCGCCCGCGACGGACTGGGGGAGTGAGCCTCAGACTCCCGTGTTCAGGCTCAGCAGGCGGTCGCGCACCTGTCGGCGGAGGACCTTGCCGATGAGGGACGTCGGAAGCTCGTCGACCACATAGATCCGGCGGGGCACCTTGTACGGCGTGAGGATGCCGCGCGCGAACTCGCGCACCGCCTCGACGTCGATCTCACCGCCGGCATCGGGACGCAGGACGATCGCGGCGACGACCTCCTCGCCCGAGTGCTCGCTGGGAAGGCCCACCACCGCCGCGTCCTCCACCTGTGGATGCTGACGCAGTGCGTTCTCGACCTCGGTCGGGGCGACGTTGAAGCCGCCCGTGATGATGAGCTCCTTGATCCGATCGACGATGCGTACGAATCCCGCGTCGTCGATGGTGACGATGTCGCCCGTGCGGAACCATCCGTCCGTGAAGACGGCCTGGGTTTCTTCGGGCTTGCCGTAGTACCCGCTGAAGACCTGGGGGCCGCGCACGACGAGCTCGCCTCGCTCGCCGGCGGGGACATCCTGCGTCGGGTCGTCGGGGTCGACGACACGGCACTCCGTGCCGGGCAGCGGCAGACCGACGGTCCCGGGCACGCGGTTGTCGGCGACCGGGTTGGCCATGAGCACCGGCGAGCACTCGCTCAGCCCGTACCCCTCGACCAGGAAGCCGCCGGAGGCAGCTTCGAACGGCACGACGAGCTCGTGCGGGAGGGCCATCGCCCCCGAGATCGCGACCTCGGTGCCGGCGAGCGACACGCCCTTCTCGCGGGCGGCGCGCAGCAGACGGTCGGCGATCGGCGGCACCAGCGGCAGGAAGGTGGCGGGATGCTTCTTCGTGACCGCGAGAACCATGTCGGGGTCGAAGCGGGGGAAGAGCACCAGCCGCGCGCCCATCGACATCGCGAACGTGAGGCACAGCGTCAGCCCGTACGCGTGGAACATCGGGAGCACGGCGTAGACCACGCAGCCGTCGCCACGCACGATCGACGGGACCCAGGCCCGCGCCTGCGCGGCGTTGGAGAGCAGGTTGCGGTGCGTGAGCGCCGCCCCCTTCGGCGTGCCGGTGGTACCGCTCGTGTATTGGATGAGGGCGAGGTCGTCCGTGCCGGGACGCGGGTGGGATGCCGGCAGCGGCGCCGCGCC
This sequence comes from Microbacterium sp. ZW T2_14, assembly GCF_044987405.1. Taxonomy (NCBI): domain Bacteria; kingdom Bacillati; phylum Actinomycetota; class Actinomycetes; order Micrococcales; family Microbacteriaceae; genus Microbacterium; species Microbacterium sp. ZW T2_14. The sequence goes on from NZ_JBJDRK010000073.1 coordinate 5,627, forward strand.
GACGATCTGCTCCCACGGAACCGTGCCGGACACGCGCTCGGTGAGCGCCGCGCGGGACTCGCGCGCCTTCGCGATGGGGAGCTTGAGAGCCAGCCGCGTGCCGAAGGGCATCGCCGTGATGACGTCGACGGAGACGAGGCTCGTCACGGCCAGGTCGGCCGGGAACTGCTGCACGGTGGCGACGACCTTCGTCCACACGATGGCGTGCTTCGCCCCATGGTCTTCGAACTGCTTGCGCAGCTCGCGGGGCGTGTACAGCGGGTTGTGCTCGATGACGACCGCACCCAGCCGCAGGATCGCGTAGAACGCCACGATGTGCTGCGGACAGTTCGGCAGCACGATCGCGACGGGATCGCCGGCCTTCACGCCGAGCTCCCGCAGGCCCGCGGCCGCACGCTCGATCTGCTCGTGCAGCGTGCGGTACGACGTCTCGCGTCCGAAGAACTGCAGGGCCGCGGCATCCGGATAGTCGCGCGCCGATGCATCGACGATGTCGACGAGCGAGCCGGTGACCGGTGCGAGGTCGTCCGGAACGCCTTCGGCGTAGCTGGCGATCCAGGGGCGCGGCGGGTCGTAGGTCGTCACGCGATCAGCCTACGCCGGGGCCGCCGCAGGCTCGGGGCAGAGCCCCGGTAGGCTGGGGTGGTGTCTGAAATCACCCCCGATCTCGTGCGCCATCTCGGTGTGCTCGCCCGGATCCAGCTGAGCGACGAGGAGGTCGAGCGCCTCACCGGTCAGCTCGACGCGATCGTCGACAACATCGCCAAGGTCTCCGAGGTCGCCACGCCCGACGTCGCCGCCACCAGTCACCCGATCCCGCTCGAGAACGTGTTCCGGCCGGACGTTCCGGGAGACCTGCTGACGCCGGCGCAGGTGCTGCAGAACGCACCGGATGCCGCGGACGGCCGGTTCCGCGTGACAGCGATCCTCGGCGAAGAGCAGTAAGGGGCACCCACGTGACCGATCTCACGAAGCTGAGCGCTGCCGCGCTCGCAGACAAGCTCGCCGCCCGGGAGGTGTCCAGCGTCGAGGCGACGCAGGCGCACCTCGACCGCATCGCCGCGGTGGATGCGGACGTGCACGCCTTCCTCCACGTCAGCGAGCACGCGCTCGACGTGGCGGCCGACATCGACCGCCGCCGCGCGGCCGGGGAAGAGCTCGGCGCGCTCGCCGGCGTGCCCCTCGCCATCAAGGACGTCCTGGTGACGACGGACATGCCGTCCACGAGCGGCTCCAAGATCCTCGAGGGCTACATGTCGCCCTACGACGCGACAGTCGTCGCGCGTTCCCGCGCCGCCGGACTCGTCCCGCTCGGCAAGACGAACATGGACGAGTTCGCCATGGGTTCGTCGACCGAGCACTCGGCATACGGTCCGACCCGCAACCCCTGGGACTTGACCCGCATCCCGGGCGGCTCGGGCGGTGGCTCGGCGGCCGCCGTCGCGGCGTTCGAAGCACCCCTCGCGCTCGGGTCCGACACGGGCGGGTCGATCCGTCAGCCTGCGCACGTCACCGGGACGGTCGGCATCAAGCCCACGTACGGCGGCGTCAGCCGCTACGGTGCGATCGCGCTGGCCTCGAGTCTCGACCAGGTCGGCCCGGTCACGCGGACCGTGCTCGACGCCGGACTGCTGCACGACGTGATCGGCGGGCACGACCCGCACGACTCGACCTCGCTCGACCACGATTGGCCGTCGTTCGCCGCCGCCGCCCGAGAGGGCGCCACCGGCCAGGCGCTGCAGGGGCTCAAGGTCGGCGTGATCCGCGAGCTGCCCGACACCGGCTTCCAGACCGGCGTGTCGGAGTCGTTCCGCGCCGCCCTGGCGGCGATGGAGGCGCAGGGCGCCGAGATCGTCGAGATCAGCGCACCGCACTTCGAGTACGGCGTGGCGGCCTACTACCTGATCCTCCCGGCCGAGGCATCCAGCAACCTGGCGAAGTTCGACTCGGTGCGCTTCGGCCTGCGTGTCGACGTGCCGGGCGGCACCGTCGAGGACGTCATGGCCAAGACCCGCGACGCGGGCTTCGGCGATGAGGTGAAGCGCCGCATCATCCTCGGCACCTACGCGCTCTCGGCGGGCTACTACGACGCGTACTACGGCTCGGCGCAGAAGGTCCGGACGCTCATCCAGCGTGACTTCGCCGAGGCCTTCGCCCAGGTCGACGTGATTGCGACCCCCTCGGCGCCGACCACGGCGTTCCGGCTGGGGGAGAAGATCGACGATCCGCTGCAGATGTACCTCAACGACGTGACGACCATTCCGGCGAACCTCGCCGGTGTGCCCGGCATCTCGATCCCATCCGGCCTCGCCGCAGAAGACGGCCTGCCGGTCGGCATCCAGTTCCTGGCGCCCGCGCACGAGGATGCGCGCGTGTATCGCGTGGGCGCGGCGCTCGAAGCCCTGCTGGTCGACTCGTGGGGCGGTCCGCTCCTCGACAGGGCCCCGGCCCTCGGCGCGAACGGAGGCGTCCGCTGATGGCGAAGGACAAGCTGATGGACTTCGACAAGGCCCTCGAGCTCTTCGAGCCCGTGCTCGGCTTCGAGGTGCACGTCGAGCTCAACACCGAGACCAAGATGTTCTCGGCCGCCGCGAACCCCGCGAACTCGGCCAATCACGACGCCGGACCCAACACCCTGGTCGCGCCCGTCGACATGGGCCTGCCGGGCGCGCTCCCGGTGGTCAACGAGACCGCCGTGCGCTACTCGATCAGCCTCGGACTGGCGCTCGGCTGCTCGATCGCGCCCTCGAGCCGGTTCGCGCGGAAGAACTACTTCTATCCCGACCTCGGGAAGAACTATCAGATCTCGCAGTACGACGAGCCGATCGCGTTCGAGGGGACCGTCGACATCGAGCTCGCGGACGGTGAGATCGTCACCGTGCCGATCGAGCGCGCGCACATGGAGGAGGATGCCGGCAAGCTGACGCACGTCGGCGGCTCCACCGGCCGCATCCAGGGCGCCGAGTACTCGCTCGTCGACTACAACCGCGCCGGCGTGCCGCTGGTCGAGATCGTCACGAAGCCGATCTTCGGGGCGGAGCACCGCGCGCCTGAGATCGCGAAGGCCTATGTGGCGACGATCCGCGACATCGTGCTCTCCCTGGGCATCTCGGAGGCCCGCATGGAGCGCGGCAACCTGCGCTGCGATGCGAACGTCTCGCTGCGCCCGCGCGGCCAGGAGAAGCTCGGCACGCGCACGGAGACGAAGAACGTCAACTCGATGCGATCCGTCGAACGCGCCGTGCGCTACGAGATCCAGCGCCAGGCGGCGATCCTCGCCGCCGGCGGGACCATCACGCAGGAGACGCGGCACTGGCACGAAGACACCGGGACCACGTCACCGGGTCGTCCGAAGTCGGATGCCGATGACTACCGCTATTTCCCCGAGCCCGACCTGCTGCCCGTCGCACCGCCCATCGAGCTGATCGAAGAGCTGCGCGCCGCGCTGCCCGAGCCGCCTGCGGCGCGTCGTCGTCGCCTCAAGACGGAGTGGGGCTTCACCGACCTGGAGTTCCAGGATGCCGCCAACAGCGGCATCCTGCCCGAGATCGCGGCGACGGTCGCGGCCGGCGCCTCGCCGGCATCCGCTCGCAAGTGGTGGACCGGCGAGATCGCGCGCATCGCGAAGGTGCAGGGCCGGGAGGCGACCGAGCTCGCGACGCCCGCCGATGTCGCGGCTCTCCAGGCTCTGGTCGACGCGGGTACCCTCACCGACAAGCTCGCGCGCCAGGTGCTCGAGGGCGTCATCGCCGGCGAAGGCTCGCCGCAGGAGGTCGTCGACGCCCGCGGACTCGCCGTGGTCTCCGACGACGGCGCGCTCATCGCGGCGATCGACGAGGCGCTGGCGTCGCAGCCGGACGTGCTCGCGAAGATCCGCGATGGCAAGGTGCAGGCGGCGGGGGCGGTCATCGGCGCCGTGATGAAGGCGATGAAGGGACAGGCGGATGCCGCGCGCGTGCGTGAGCTTGTCCTCGAGCGTGCGAGCGCGAACGACGCATAGCAGCTGACCCGGGTGCACGCCGCCCATCCAGCCGCGCGAGGGCGGTCCCGTCCGGGGCCGCCCTCGCGGTTCCATGTCGGCGGGTGCTGCGAGAATGGACGACATGGGGCGTGGTGACGGATCCGGGCGTCTCGTCTCGCCCGACGACGCCGACGACGCCGGCGCCGGCATCCTGCACGTCGACATGGATGCGTTCTACGCCTCTGTGGAGCAGCTCGACGATCCGTCGCTGCGCGGCAAGGCGATCATCATCGGCGCCCCCGACAGCCGGTCCGTCGTGTCGAGCGCCTCGTACGAAGCGCGACGCTTCGGGGTGCGGTCGGCCATGCCGGTCGGCCAGGCGCTCCGGCTGTGCCCGACCGCGATCGTGGTGGCGCCGCACTTCGAGCGGTACCTCGAGATGTCCGCCCAGGTCATGCGGATCTTCCGCGACGTCACGCCGCTCGTCGAGCCGCTGTCGATCGACGAGGCGTTCCTCGACGTCCGCGGAGCGCGTCGGCTCTGGGGGAGCCCCGGGCGGATCGCGCGGATGCTGCGCCGGCGAGTGCTCGACGAGACCGGGCTCACCTGCAGCATCGGCGTCGCCGCCACCAAGCACGTCGCGAAGATGGCCTCCACCATCAGCAAGCCCGACGGGCTGCTCATCGTTCCCGAAGCGGACACTGCGGCGTTCCTGGCGCCGAGATCTGTCCGGGCGCTCTGGGGCGTCGGACCGAAGGCTTCGGAGGCGCTCGAGAGCCGCGGCATCCGTACGATCGGCGATGTGCTCGACGCCCCGCGCGAAATGCTCGATCGGGCGCTGGGCGCTGCGATGGGCGACCGGGTGTGGCACCTGGCACGCGGGATAGACGCTCGGGAAGTCGACACCCGCCGCGTCGAGAAGAGCGTCGGCCACGAGGAGACGTTCCACGACGACATCGCCGACACGGCGATCCTCCGTTCCGAGCTGCGTCGCTTGGCGGACCGGGTGGGCGCCCGGCTGCGCGCGAACGGCTGGGAGGCATCGACCGTCGCGATCAAGGTGCGCTTCGCCGACTTCACGACGATCTCCCGCTCCCAGACTCTCGTCGAGCCGACGGCCGTGGGCCAGCGCATCGGGGATGCCGCACTGGAGCTGTTCGCATCGGTGGATCGCGCGCTCCCCGTTCGCCTGGTCGGCGTTCGAGCTGAGAAGCTGCGTCCCGCGGGCGCAGCGGCTCCGACGCTCTGGGACGACGACGCCGGCTGGCGGCGCATCGAGGATGCGCTGGACGGCGCGGCCGCGAAGTTCGGCCGCGGCGCGGTCACCCGTGCCACGCTTCTGGGCGCACGCGGGGGCGGCACGATTCCGTCGAGCCCGCCCGCCCCTCGGCTCGACCAGGGCTGAGGGGACCGAGGCGGACTCGGCATCGGTCGTTCCGTGCCGGGGCGGAGTTGCGGCGGCGGGTGTGCCGGAACGCTCGCGCCCGCTACCGTTGACCCATGCCCAACATCGCACTCGAACTCGGCAAGCAGTCAGCGTCTTTCGGCGTGAAGGGCGCATACGGGGAGCAGCAGGACGTGGGCGGCGTCCGCATCATCCCGGTCGCCCTGACCTGGTCCGGCTTCGGCGGCGGATCCGACGAGGCCGGCAACGGCGGCGGCGGCGGAGGAGGCTGGGCGATCCCGGTCGGTGCCTACATCCGCCGCGGAGACGACCTCCGGTTCGAGCCGAACATCATCGCGCTGCTGACGGTCGCGGTCCCGTTCGTCTTCTTCGCCGGCCGCGCGCTCAGTCGTGTCATCCGCACCCTCAAGAAGTAGCAGGGACGCGGTCGGCAACGCGCTGGCCATCGCGGTCGACCAGATCAGACACGAGATCGCCCACGTGGCGGCATCCAATCCGGTCGTCCTCATCGACGGCCAGAGCGGAGCCGGCAAGTCCTCGCTGGCCAGTGCGCTCGTCGCACGATGGCCATTGAGAGGCCGCGTCCAGGTCGTCGCACTGGACTCGATCTATCCGGGCTGGGACGGCCTGGACGACGGGGTCGAGCTCGCGCGAGAGCTGATTCTGCGGCCGCACGCGCGCGGACTCGTGGGTGTCTGGCAACGGTGGGACTGGACCGTCGGCGAACCGGCGGAGGCGCATGCGGTCGACCCGTCGCTGCCGCTCATCGTCGAGGGTGCCGGACTGCTCACTCCCGCGACGGCGCGCCTGGGGGATGTGCGCGTGTGGCTCGAGTCGCCCGCCTCATCCCGCAAGGAGCGCGCGCTGACCCGCGACGGCGAGAGCTTCCGCCCGCACTGGGAGCGCTGGGCTGCCCAGGAGCGGCAGCACGTCGCTCGCGACGACCCCATGCGCCTCGCGACGCTGGTGATCCCGGTGCCCTGAGGTCGGGCTCAGCCGTCGAGCGCGGCGACGAGGCCGTCCAACCGGTAGCCGACCCAGTCGTAGACGCCGAAGCGCGGATCGGTGACGTCGTGGTCGTCGTCCTGCTCGACCCCGAGCCTCGTCGCGAGGACCAGACGCACGGCCGCCAGCGTCCGCAGCCATGCCTGCGCGGACTCCGGCCCGAGCCGGATCTCGACCTGTTCCAGGAGAGCGGGGTCATCGGGATCCTCGGAGATCCGAGCCGCGTCGTGCAAGGAGGCGAGCACGAGACCGGCATCGGCGGAGCGCCGGTCGAGCAGGTCGGACTGGGTCAGCGCACGGAACTCTCGGGCGGCCTCCTCGTCGTCGGGGTAGGCCGACGGCACGAGGCGCGCGAGTGCCGGGTCGCCGTCTCCGGGCGCCGTGTCCCGTAACAGCTCGGCGAACTGTCCCACGAGGTCGGCCAGATGCGCGGCCTCGAGGCGGGTGATCTCCATCACCACGAGCCGTTCGCTCACGCCGGCGCCTGCCGTACGGTCGCCCACAGGCCGTAGTCGTGCATCGCCTGGGCGTGCAACTCCATCTGCTCCCGCGCGCCCTGGGCCACGACGGCGTGACCTTCATTGTGCACGGCGAGCATGAGCCGCTCCGCCTCCGCACGCGCCAGACCGAAGTACTCGCGGAAGACATGCGCGACATAGCTCATGAGGTTGACGGGGTCGTCCCACACGACGGTCTGCCACGGCCGGGCCGGGTCGTTTCGCGAGGCGATGTCGAGCTCGACGTCGTGATCGACGGAAGGAGTGGCCAACGCAGTCATCACGCCCACCCCAGCTCGTGAAGCCGGTCGTCGTCGATCCCGTAGAAATGGGCGATCTCGTGCACGAGCGTCGTGTGCACCTCGTCGCGAAGCTCATCATCGTCGTCGCAGGCTGCGAGGTGCGGTTCGCGGTAGACGATGATCCGATCCGGCAGCTCACCGACGCCGTAGCGATCGCGTTCGGTCAGCGCCCAGCCGTCGTACAGCCCCAGCAGATCGAGACTGCCGTCCTCGGGGCGATCCTCCACGACGAACACGACGTTGTCGAGGCCCTCCACCATGTCGTCGGGGAGCGCATCCAGCTCGTCGGTCACCAGCTGCTCGAAGGTCGCGGCATCCATCTCCATCATGATGCCTCGCCTCTACGCGAATGGGGCGCGTGCACGCGCCCCATTCGACCGGAATTGGGGTGAGTAACGGGACTCGAACCCGCGACATCCGGCACCACAAGCCAGCGCTCTACCAACTGAGCTATACCCACCATGTCTCCCGCCTGAGCGGGCAACCAAACGATTCTCTCACACCTCCGGGGCAAACGACGACACGACGGCAGCGGCTGCGGCGCGCGCTCCGTCGCTCGTCGGACCCGGCTCGGGGACGAACACCGCCTGGCGATAATAGGCCAGCTCGCGGATCGATTCGAGGATGTCCGCGAGCGCTCGGTGGCCGCCGTCCTTCGCCGGAGCGTGGATGTACGCGCGGGGATACCAGCGGCGTGACAGCTCCTTGATGCTCGAGACATCGACGTTGCGATAGTGCAGCCAGCGGTCCACACGGGGCATGTACTTCGCGAGGAACATGCGGTCGGTGCCGATGGTGTTTCCCGCAAGGGGCGCCTTGCCCTCCAGCGGCACGAACCGCTGGATGTACTCGAGAACCTGGAACTCGGCGTCCGCGAGGCTGACGCCATGAGGGATCTCTTCCAGGAGGCCGGAAGATCGGTGCATGTTCGTCACGAACTCGTTCATGTTCGCCATTGCGGAGTCGTCCGGCTTGATCACGACGGCGAAGCCTGGATCGATGGCGCGCAACTCGAAGTCGGTCACGACCACGGCGATCTCGACCAGTTCGTCGACGCCCAGATCGAGTCCCGTCATCTCGCAATCGATCCATACCAGACGATCGTTCTCGGATGCACCCACCATGTGCTCCATCCTTGTCGCAAGTCCAGACATCCCACGGGCCTGGACCCGGGTTCCGGCTCCCACGCCGGTCCCGTCAGCCCCTCCGGGAGGATTCGAACCCCCGACCTTGCGGGTAGAAACCGCTCGCTCTGTCCCCTGAGCTACGGAGGGAAGGGTGCTCCCACACTACCGGGTCGCACCACGCCGTCGCGGACGCTGGCGCTGGCGGGCGCCTCGGCGTACCGTCGGCATCGGAGGCATCGAAAGGAGTTCACGATGAGCACCACACAGACGCACCACTCGCTCTGGGTCGCTTACGGGGCGTCCGGCGTCGCAGGCAGCATCCGCAAGGACGACGACGGCTACACCGTCACGATGGCCGGAGCGGATCACTCGGCGGGCACCTATCCCACGATGGAGATCGCGAAGAGCGCGCTGCACGCGCACATGACCCCGGGCAGCGACTGGCCACAGTTCCGCGAACACTGAACACGACGGCGGGGAGCGCGTCGCCCCCCGGCGGGACGAGTCAGATCGCGCGCTCGACCGCGGGCGTCGCCGTGCGACGCGTGTCCAGCAACGGCAGTGCGACGTGCACGAGGGGGCCGATCAGCACTGCGAAGAGCACGGTTCCTATGCCGACGGTGCCACCGAGCAGCCAGCCCACCAGCAGCACCGAGATCTCCACGAGTGCCCGGCACACCCAGATCGGCCAGCCGAGTCGAGCGTTCAAGCCGGTCATGAGCCCGTCACGGGGGCCCGGGCCGAAGCGGGCGCCGATGTAGAGCCCGGATGCGACCGCGACGAGCACGATGCCACCGAGCAGCACGGCCAGCTGAGCGCCGAAGCCGGCGACCGGAGGGACGAGGCCGATCACGATCTGCATGCTCGTGCCGACCAGGAGGATGTTGGCGATCGTGCCGACTCCGGGCTTCTGACGAAGCGGGATCCACAGCAGGAGTACGAAGAAGCCCACGATGTTCGTGATCCATCCGATGCCTATCCCGGTCTTGAGCGAGATGCCCTGAGCGAAGACGGTCCACGGATCGACGCCGAGGCCGGCTTCGACGGTCAGGGCGCAGCCGGCCCCGTAGAGGAAGAGTCCGACGAGCAGCTGGACGATTCGGCGTGGCATCCACCTATCCAATCTCACGATTGGCCTGCAGGGTGCAGTCCAATACCCGTATGCTGGCCCTCATGGACTCGCGGATCTCGGCGCGCGCACTGGCTGCGTCGCTCGGCGGGTGGCGGACGCGAGAACCCGCCTACGAGGCACTGGCCGACGGCATCCGCCTGTTATGCCTCGACAATCGCCTCGCGCCGCGGACCGCGCTGCCGGCCGAGCGGGAACTCGCGACGGCGCTGCAGGTGAGTCGCAGCACGGTGGCCGCCGCCTACGGCAGTCTCCGTCGCACGGCGCACATCGCGAGCCTGCGCGGATCCGGAAGCGTCACGCTGCCACTCGGACGCCGGGACTCGGGACGGATGCCGGCGGCCGACGGAATGATCGATCTTCAGCAGGCCAGCCCGCCGGCGTGGCCGGGTCTCGCGGGGATCATGTCGGAGACGGCAGCGCAGGCGTCGGGACTGATCTCGCGTGTGGGTTACGACGTGCTCGGCCGCATCGAGCTGCGGGAGGCCATCGCCCGCCGGTACACGGATCGGGGGATCCCGACGCGCCCCGAGGAGGTGCTCGTGACGACCGGTGCGCAGAGCGCGATCCATCTGGTCTCGTCGGTGCTCATCGGCCGCGGGGACCGCGTCCTCGTCGAGACGCCGACGTACCCGCACGCCGCCGACGCGCTCCGTCGCGCGGGAGCTCGGCTGGTCGGCGTGCCGGTGACCACGGATGACGGGTGGGACCTCGATCGCGCCGAGCAGGCGTTCGCACGCACGCTGCCGGTCATGGCGTACCTCATGCCGGACTTCCAGAACCCGACGGGTCGCAGTATGAGCTCGCGGGAGCGCGAGGTCATGCTGGCGGCGGGAGAGCGTTCAGGATCGGTGCTGGTGCTGGATGAGACGACCGCGGACCTCGATATCGATCTCGGCCACGTCGCACCGGGGTTCGAGACCTCCGAGCCGGGCACCGTGGTGCGGATCGGCTCGCTGGGCAAGACGGTATGGGGCGGTCTGCGGCTCGGCTGGGTGCGCGCAGACGGCGAGCTCATCGGTCGCCTCGTGGCTGCCCGCCCCGCCCATGATCTCGGGACGCCGGAATTCGAGCAGGCCATCGCGACGCGCCTCATCGGGCAGTTCGACGCGATCGTGCGGCAGCGGTCGGAGCTGCTGCGCGCGGGCCGCGACGCGCTGATCGCTGCGCTGGAACAGGCGCTGCCCTCATGGCACCTGCCCGCTGTCCACGGGGGAGTGTCGCTGTGGATCGAATTGGGGGCGCCTCTCAGCTCCGCCCTGGTCATGCAGGCTCGTTCGCGCGGCCTCCTGTTGAGTGCGGGGCCGCGGTTCTCGGTGGAAGGCGGCCACGAACGCCATCTGCGGGTGCCGTTCACCGGACCGCCGGACGAGATGGCCCGCGCAGCGAGCGTGCTCGCCGACGCCTGGGCATCGGTGCGGTCCGGCGCGCCATCGTCGATCACCGAGCACGCGGGCGCGGTCATCTGACGGGTATTCGTGCGGGGATCGGGCTCACCGCGCGAATCGCAGGCACTCCACCGCCTCGTCGGCGCTCCAGAACTCGCCCAGGTCTCGGAACCGGTGCGACGTCGCGTGAAGACGTCGCGCTCGGAAGCGGACTCCGGCGGGGTGGACCGTTTCCTGGAGATGGCCGATGACGATGCCGCCGGGATCGACCACGCGCCAGAGCGAAGGCGCGGCAGGGACCAGATGCACGTGCGCACCGGTCGTGAGACGTGGCGCGCGAGACGATCCAGCTTCGATCAGTGTCCTCATGATTCCTCCTCGCTGTCGAACATATCTACGGGTTCCGACATCGGATCCTCGCCCGGCCTCCGGCGATTCCTCCCCAAGGGACGGTTCGCGTGCGCTGTCCCCAGATCCGCTCGTCACCGGGTACGGCGGCTCCTCCGCGCGCCAGGCTGAATCCACCGCCGGCGTCCTCGGGCACGGGGCGCCGGCGGTACCACCGGGGAAGGTCCCCGGAACGACAGATGGGAACCGACATGAGTGATGCAGACGACACGATCACGATCACCGGCAATGTGGCCACGCTTCCGGAGTTGAAGCAGACGTCGGCCGGCGTGACGATCGCGACCTTCCGGGTGGCGAGCGGTCGGCGGCGCTACAACCGCGAGACGGAGTCGTGGATCGATGCCGGTACGAACTTCTACACGGTCTCGGCATTCCGCACCCTCGCCGACCACGCGTACCAGTCGCTGCAGAAGGGGGACCGCGTGCTCCTGACGGGTCGACTGCGCGTGCGCGAGTGGGAGAACGGCACGCGTCGCGGCACGGCGATCGAGATCGACGCCGATGCGATCGGCCACGACCTCCGGTGGGGGACGACGACCTTCGTGAAGGATGCCGGTCGCGCGGCAGGTGGCGGACGCGAAGTGTCGCAGGATGCCGGGGCCGACGCATGGGCCGCCCCCGGCGTGGATGCAGCCTCGCCCCCTGCCGAGGCCCAGAGCCTCGAGCCGACGCTCGTCGGTGCGGGCCACGACGCCGATGCATCCACCGACAGCGCTCTGACGCCGTTCTGAAGCGTTCGACTCCGAAGCGTTCAGCCTGCGCGGGGCCGGCGGCCCTAAACTCTCCCCGTGGCCCGAGACCTCCCGCCCCGCGCAGGCTGAACGCTTCGGAGTCGAACGCTTCAGAAC
>NZ_JBJDRK010000074.1:0-16983 GCF_044987405.1 Microbacterium sp. ZW T2_14
CCCGTCCCGCCGCACACCGCCTCCCTCGCCCACCCCCCAGGGTTGACTTGCCGTACCTGTACGACACGCCAGGCGTGTCGCGTGCATATACGGCACGTCAGCGGTGGGGGGAGGGGTGTCGGCTCCGCTGAGGGCAGAGCCGCCGGGAGCGGAAACGGATGCCGCGACCGCCGCACCCGCGCAGGCTGGGGTCATGGCAGACGAAGGCAAGATCCCACAGTTCGGGGCCGAAGCGCGTCGCGAGCTGTTCCAGCAGCGCGTGCTCGTGCTCGACGGCCCGCTCGACGACGACAACGGCACCCTGATCGCGACGCAGCTGCTCGCTCTCGCGGCCGAGGACGAGGCATCCGACATCGCCCTCTGGATCCACTCGCCCGGCGGCTCGGTGCCGTCGATGCTCGCGATCCGCGACGTCATGAACCTCATCCCCAACGATGTCGCGACCCTCGCCCTGGGACTCGCGTGCAGCGCGGGGCAGTTCCTGCTGTCGGCGGGGACGAAGGGCAAACGGCGCGCGCTGCCCCATGCGCGCATCCTGATGCACCAGGGCTCCGCGGGCATCGGCGGTTCCGCCGTCGAGGTCGAGGTGCAGGCCGACGACCTCCGGCACATGCGCGACACCGTGCTCGGGCTCATCGCGGAGGACACCGGACAGAGCATCGACCGGATCTTCGACGACTCGCTGCACGACCGCTGGTACACGGCCGCCCAAGCACAGGATTACGGCTTCATCGACGGAATCGTCGAGGACTTCGCCCAGGTGGTGCCCCGGCGTCGACGGCCTGCGGGTCTCGGCGTCGGCGCAGAGGTGACGGCGAAGCGGGAGGTGGCGGCATGACCTCGTACACGATCCCCAACGTGGTCGCGCAGCATCCGCGCGGCGATCGCATCATGGACGTCTACTCGCAGCTGCTGACCGAGCGCGTGGTCTACCTCGGCACCGGGATCGACGCCGGCGTCGCGAACGCCCTCATCGCACAGCTGCTGCACCTCGACGCCGACAGCCCCGAGCGCGACATCCAGCTGTACATCAACTGCGAGGGCGGGGATCCCGCCGCCATGCTCGCCGTGTACGACACGATGCAGCACGTGCGGCCGGACGTCGCGACCACCGTCGTCGGGCAGGCCATCGGCGTGGGCGCGGTGATGCTCGCGGCCGGCGCACCGGGCAAGCGCGCGGTGCTGCCGCACGCACGCGTGGTGCTGCACCAGCCGGCGGGGCAGGGGAGGGGCGCGATCCCCGACCTGATCCTCCAGGCCGACGAGCTCGTCCGCGTGCGCGGCGAAGTCGAGGAGATCCTCGCGCGCCATACCGGACAGGATGCTGCCAAGCTGCGCGTCGACACGGATCGCGACCGGGTGTTCACGGCGACGGATGCCGTCGCCTACGGTCTCGCCGACCAGGTGCTGGAGCGCGTGCCCCGGTGAGGGCGGACTGATCCGGTCGTTGAGCGGTGACCACCCGGTCGCTGAGCGAGCGCCAGCGAGACGAGGAGCGGCGAGGCGCTGTGCGTTGACCACCCGGTCGCTGAGCGAGCGCCAGCGAGACGAAGCGCGGCGAGGCGCTGTGCGTTGACCACCCGGTCGCTGAGCGAGCGCCAGCGAGACGAAGCGCGGCGAGGCGCTGTGCGGTCCTGTGGCGCGCTTCGTCTCGCTCGTTCCTCGCTCGCTCAGCGACCGGCCCGAGGATCTCGCTCGCTCAGCGACCGGGCCGAGGATCTCGGTCGCTCAACGACCGGAGGCGAGGATGGGCATCGGCTCAACGACCGGAGGCGAGGATGGGCATCGGCTCACCGACCGGCTGAACCTGGCGAGCCGGGCCAGACCTTGCCCTCCCAGGGGTCGTAGTCGGCGAGCAGGTCCTCCTGCGGCGGGCGCTCTGCCTCGGGCACGTGCTGCAGGTTGACGCGCACGCGGTACCAGAGCGAGCTCGAGCCGCGCATCCCGTCGATGAGCACGTCGGCGGGATGCAGCTGGGCGTTCGCGGCCGGGTGCCGCCGCATCCATTCCTCCAGCGCGGCGATGGACTCCGACTTCGTCTTCGTGCGGGCGATCTCGATGAGGGGCATCGTGGACTGACGGCGGCCAGAGCCGTCACCGCCGCGCGGCGGCCTTTCCGCCGGGCCGAGCTCGTCGGCCAGACGCAGCAGCCCGTCGAGCGTGCCCACGGCGTCGTCGATGCCGGCGTGCGGGTCGCCGAGCTCGGCGAACCGCTGCGGCACGGTCAGCACGGTGAACTCGGCCGGGCGGCGCTCGCGCACCTCGTCCCAGTCGAGCGGTGTCGACACTCGCGCGTCGGGCAGCGGACGGATCGAGTACGCGGAGGCGACTGTGCGGTCCTTGGCGTTCTGGTTGAAGTCGACGAAGACGCTCTCGCCGCGCTCCTCTTTCCACCAGCGGGCGGTCGCGAGACCCGGCGCGCGGTTCTCGACCTCGCGGGCGAGCGTCTCGGCCGCGGTGCGCACCTGCTTGTAGTCCCACTGCGGCGCGATGCGCACCAGGATGTGCATGCCCCGCGACCCGCTGGTCTTCGGCCAGCCCACCAGGCCCACATCGTCGAGCACCTCGCGAGCGACGAAGGCGACGTCGACGATCTGCGACCAGTCCACGCCGGGCATGGGGTCGAGGTCGATGCGCAGCTCGTCGGGGTGGTCGAGGTCCTCGGCACGGATCGGGTGCGGGTTGAGGTCGAGGCACCCGAGGTTGATGACCCACGCCAGGCCCGCGGCATTCCGGATCACAGCCTCTTCGGCCGACGTGCCCCGCGCGTACTGAAGGGTTGCGGTGTCGATGAAGTCGGGGTGGTTCTCGGGAACGCGCTTCTGGAAGAACGGCTCTGCCTCGATCCCCTTGGGGAAGCGCTTGAGCACCATGGGCCGGCCGCCCGCGCCGCGGAGGGCGCCGTCCGCCACGGCGAGGTAATACCGGACGATGTCGAGCTTGGTGATGCCGGGCTCGGGGAAGACGATCTTGGACGGGCTGGAGATGCGCACGTCGTGACCGTCGATCTCGAGGATCTCGGCTTCGGACTTCGAGGGCGTCACCCGGCCAGGCTAGCGGCGGCCCTCGACATCGGCCAGGGGCGGGGGCGGCTCAGGCGGCGAGGGCGTAGGTGGTGCGGCATCCCACCGTGGCGCGGTCGTCGACGCGCGTGCGGAGATCGTCGACGACCCCCGCGGTGAGCTCGATCAGGGTCACCTCGAGGGCACCGGCGACGGCGGCGATCATCTCGCTCGACGGCTCCTTGAGGCCGCGCTCCATCTCGGACAGGTACTGGGGGGAGACCCCGGCGCGGTCGGCGGTGTCGGCGAGGCGTTCGCCGCGCTCATGCCGGAGCCGGCGCAGGCGATCGCCCAGGGCATCGCGCCAGAGCGGCTCGGGCTCACGAGAGGGACGCGGCTCGGGCTCATGAGAGGGACGCATCTTCGTCGGCAGCGGGATGATCTCGGCCATGCGCTCACGATAGAACGCGCGCGCGGAGCGCTCCACGGTGTTCCGCTCAGAGCAGAACGTCCTGGTCCTTCGGGGGAATGGCGCGCAGCGAGGTGACCAGGCTCCCAGCGTCGCGCGATGCGCGTTTGGTCGACACTCGCCGTCCGCGACTGCGCGGTCTGCTCAGCCTGGGAGATTTCTGTTGACCTTTTGAGAATTCGCACATAGCGTCGCGCCCATACCCCGATCTTTCCGTGCATGTAGAAAGTAGGCTCCCCCTTGATCCGACGCTCCCTTGCGGTGGTCGGCGCGCTCGCGCTTGCGATCGCCACACCCACCGCAGCGATGGCTGCCACCCCCGACGACGATCCGTCGTCGAAGTTCGAGAAGTCCGACACGAAGGGCGCGGTCGGCACCACCGTCCGTCCCTTGAGTGTCGGCGCCGACGGCCGTGTCACCGTCATCGTCGAGATGGCCGGCGACCCGGTCGCGGTCGCGCAGGCGAAGAAGGGCAAGGACCTAACGCCCGCCGAGAAGAAGGCGATCAGGAACTCGCTGAAGTCGGCGCAGGACGCCGTCGTCGGATCCATCGAGAGCAAGGACGGTGACGTCGCGGCGACCATGCAGTCCGCCTACAACGGCATCCAGGCCACCCTTCCCGCCGATCAGGTCGACGCCGTCGCGGCCCTGCCCAACGTCGTCGCGGTCCACGCGGTGAAGACCTACACGCTCGACAACGCCGTGTCGGTGCCGTTCCTCGGCGTGCCGGAGGTGTGGCAGGACACGGGCTACACCGGCGAGAACATCAAGGTCGGAGTCATCGACACCGGCGTCGACTACACCCACGCCAACTTCGGCGGCGTCGGAACACCCGAGGCCTACGAAGTGGCGAACGCCGCCGAGACCCAGCCCGCCGACCCGGCACAGTTCGGCCCCGACGCACCCCGCGTCAAGGGCGGCTACGACTTCGTCGGTGACACGTACAACGCCGATCCCGCGTCGGAGAGCTACCAGCCGGTCCCGATGCCGGACGCCAACCCGCTCGACTGCAACGGCCACGGCAGCCACGTCGCCGGCACCGCTGCCGGCAGCGGCGTCACGGCCGACGGCCAGACCTACACCGGTCCGTACGACGCGTCGACGGCCTCGGCCGAGTGGACGATCGGGCCCGGTGTCGCGCCGCAGGCCGACGTCTACGCGCTCCGCGTCTTCGGCTGCGAGGGCTCGACCGACGTGGTCGTGCCCGCCATCGACTGGGCCGTCGAGAACGGCATGGATGTCATCAACATGTCGCTCGGCTCGCCCTTCGGCCGCGCTGACGACCCGGACGAGGTCGCGGTCACCAACGCGGTCGGTGCCGGCGTGGTCGTCGTGAAGTCGGCCGGCAACGAAGGCCCGAGCCCGTACCTGGCCGGCAACGGCGACGGTGTGGTCTCGGTCTCGGCCGTGGACAGCACGGAGTCCTTCCCCGGTGCCGAGATCACCGTCGACGGTGTCGCGATCCCCGCGATCAACGCCAACGGCGCCGTGCTCACGGGGCTTCCCGAGATGACGGTGGTCCGCCTCACGGACGATCCCGCCACGGCGGACGAGAACGAGGCCCTGGGCTGCTCGGTCGCGGCGTATCAGCACGCCGGCGTCACGGCGGGCGGCAATCAGCTCGCCGTCTCGACCCGCGGCGTCTGCGCGCGGGTCGCGAAGGCGATCTTCGCGCAGCAGGCCGGTGCGGCAGCAGCGGTGATGATCAACACCACGAACGACTACCCGCCGTTCGAGGGCGCGATCACCGCCAACCCCGACACGGGCGAGGAGTACGTCGTCACCATCCCGTTCCTCGGCGTCCGGTCGTCGGACGGCCCGAAGCTCGTCAACGGCAAGCCCGCGACGGTCGCTCCGGCCGACCTCGTCAACCCGGGCTTCCGCGGCTACGCGTCGTTCAGCTCGAGCGGTCCGCGCAGCGGCGACAGCGCCCTCGGCGTGGATGTCGCGGCCCCGGGCGTCTCGATCGTCTCGACCGGCGTCGGCACCGGCAACGGTCCCGCGACGAACTCGGGAACGTCAATGGCGGCACCGCACGTCGCGGGCGTCGCGGCCCTTGCCGTGGAGGCGCACCCCACCTGGACGGCCGGCGAGGTCGCCTCGGTGATCGTGTCGACGGCCGACCCGGAGAACGTCGTCGGTCAGAACCTCGTTCGCGGGGGCGTGGGCCTGGTGGACGCGGCGCAGGCCGTGAACCAGCAGGTCACCGCGACCGGTGACGCGTTCAAGACCGAGAACGGACGACTGCGCGAGGCTGCGCTCAGCTTCGGCTTCCAGGAGAGCGCGAAGGCGTTCGAGGGCAAGAAGACGGTGCTGCTGACCAACTACGGCACGCAGCCCGTGACGTACAACGTCGGCGTCGAGGCCTCCGCGCAGTCGGAAGCCGCCACGGTGAACGTCAGCCCGAGCTCGGTCACGGTTCCGGCCGGTAGCAGCGCCAAGGTGACCGTCGCGCTCACCGCCCCGGCCACGGCCGTCGGCAGCTCGTTGGCCGGCGGATTCTCCTTCTACGAGTTCTCGGGCGACGTGGTCTTCACGTCGGCGGCGGACACGCTGCGGGTTCCGTACCTGCTCGTTCCTCGCGCGACGAGCGATGTCTCGGCATCGGGCGACCTCAAGGTGACGAAGAAGGGCCAGCCGGTCGACGGCCAGGTGCAGGTCACGCTCAAGAACAGGGCCGGTGCCTTCGCGGCCGACGCCGACTTCTACACGTGGGGCCTGGAAGACAAGCAGGACGCACCGAAGTCGTTCACCGACACCGGCTACGACCTGCGCGCGGCCGGTGTGCAGTCGTTCGCCGCGGCCGGCGACCAGCTGCTGGTGTTCGCGGTCAGCACGCACAACCGGTGGTCGAACGCGGCGGCGAACGAGTTCGACGTCGTCATCGACGCGAACCGTGACGGCGAGCCGGAGTGGATCGTCTTCTCGGCTGACGGCGGCCTCGTCACGGCCGGCGACGCCAACGGCATCTCCCAGGTGTTCGCCTACGAGGTGGCCACCGGCGACACGCTCGCCACGGGATTCAACGCCTCGGCGCCGACCGACAGCAGCACCATCCTGCTGCCGGTGTTCGCGGGCGACCTCGGCCTCACGGCCGGTGCGTTCGACTACACGGTGCAGAGCTTCTCGTCGGTCAACGACGGGTCGGACGCCATCGATGCGACCGCGACGTACAACCCGTGGGCTCCGGCTCTCACCAACGGGCAGTACGAGACGGTGCCCGTCGGGGGAACCGTCCCGGTGCCCGTCGACGTGAACGCTGCGGCGTTCGCTGAGCAGCACCCGCTCGGTGTCATGGTCGTCGCGACCGACAACGCGGCCGGCAAGGACGAGGCGATCCTGGTCAAGGCCAAGTAACAGCCCCGCACGGTCCAGAGGTGGCGTCCCGTCGAAAGACGGGGCGCCACTTCGTGCGTAGGGGGTAACGGATGCCGGCAGCCTATGCCCGCGGCATCCCACCCGCCTCGCGGTCATATGCCGCGGTGACGGTTGCGATCAGTGTTCGCAGAGCCTCGGCGTGTTCGAGGTTCCGAAGCGGTAGTCGTAGGTCGTGCCGTCCACCGAGACGACGACGCGCATGCCGTCCACGAGCGCCTGAGTGTAGAACATTCCGGGCTTCGGGCAGCCGAGGGCGCCGTTGCGCCAGGTGACGGCGTGGGCGGAGACGAGCTCGGGCGTGCCGGTGACCCCGCGCGCGACGAGATCGGCGACGATCGCATCCCACCGGGCCGGCGGAACGTTGGCGGGTTCGCCGGTCGGTTCGATCGGTCCACGCGGGGTCGTCGCGAAGGGCGGACGGGTGTGCGCCGAGGGCGTCGGCGCGGAGGCTGTGGGTTCGGAGGGCGTCGGCTCGGGGGGCGTGGGCCCGGCGGACGTGGGCTCGGAGGGTGTGGACTCGGTCATCGGTCCTCCTGCGCAGCCGCTGAGGCAGAGCACCACGGCGACGGCGCAGACCGCAAGACGCCGAGCCATGACATGCCACTCCTCGAATCGGCTTCAGCCTAAGCGCCGTCCATCGGCTCGGAAAGCGTGCGGGCGGGATGCACGGCAGGCTCCCGGCTGCCATGGCAGCGACCTGAGACGCCGAACGGCCGCCCGGAGGACCGGACGGCCGTTCGTGAGCGCGAAGCGTCAGCTGCTGCTGCGCGCGATGGCGATGATGCGGAGGATCTCGATGTACAGCCAGACGACGGTGACCATGATGCCGAAGCCGCCGAGCCAGCCGTACTGGCGCGGAGCGCCGTTGCGGACGCCCTGCTGGATGTTGTCGAAGTCGAGCACCAGCGAGTACGCCGCCATGATGACGACGAAGACGCCGATGATGACGCCCCACGGGATGCCGAGCGGGCCCCTCGCGCTCAGCAGACCGAACGCGCCGCCGGCGATCGGGGCACCGAAGATCATCAGGCCGATGTTGATGAGCGAGAACACCAGGTAGCCGACCATCGCGATGAGGAAGACCTTGGTGGCCTTCTTCGACGCGCGGATCTTGCCGCTGGCGAAGAGGGCGAGGGTCACGCCGACGACCGAGAGGGTCGCGAGGGTCGCCTGGAGGACGATGCCCTCGAACATCATCTCGAAGAAGGCCGAGATGCCTCCCACGAACAGGCCCTCGAACGCGGCGTAGCCGAAGATGAGCGCGGGGCGGATCTTCTTGCGCGACGTGAAGATGACGACGAGCGAGAGCACGAAGCCGCCGAGGGCGCCGATCGCCCACGGGGCGATCGACGGGTCGGGGTTGGCCGGCGTGACGCCCGCCATGGTCCACATCCAGCCGGCGACGGCGCCGACGACGAGGACGGCGAACAGTCCGAGCGTCTTCCACACGGTGTCTTCGACCGACATGCGACCGGTCTCGACGGCGCCGGCGGGGGGAGCGGCGTACATGCCCTCGAGACGCGCCTGGGCTGCGGCATCCGTTCCGGCCGTCTGAGCCGTCGCGAACTGCGTCTGTGCTCCCAGGTTCGCCGCCTGAGGACCGCCGGGGTAGGTCTGAACGGCCTTCGGGTCCTGGAAGGCCGGGTTGTTGAACGCGGGGTTGTTGAGGGCCACTGCTCTCTCACACTCCAATGTCAAGGGAATCCCAGCAGGATGCTGTTGATCAACACTATCCGACGGGTGCCCGGGCGGCACGGGTGGGCGCTGTGAGAGGGCTATGAACGGATGCCGCAACCGCCCGGGCGGGTGCACCGCGCTGACTACGCTGGAACGGTGCCTCGTCGCAAACCGCTCGTCATCGGTCACCGCGGTGCGCCTGGCTATCGCCCCGAGCACTCGCCCTCGTCGTACGCCCTGGCGTTCGCCATGGGGATCGATGCGGTCGAGCCGGACGTCGTGGTCTCGCGCGACGGCGTGCTCGTCGTGCGGCACGAGAATGAGATCTCGGGCACGACGGACGTCGCCGACCGGCCGGAGTTCGCGGACCGCCGCACCACCAAGACGATCGACGGCGCCGAGCAGACCGGCTGGTTCACCGAGGACTTCACCTGGGACGAGCTGGCGACGCTGCGCTGCCGGGAGCGCCTCCCCGAACTGCGGCCCTCGAGCGCGAGCTTCGACGACGAGCAGCCGGTGCTGCGGCTGCGCGATGTGCTCGACGCGGTCCGCGCCGCTTCGCTGGAACAGGGCCGCGAGATCGGCGTCGTGCTCGAGATCAAGCACGCCACCTACTTCGCAACGTGCTTCGGCGCCGCAGACGGATGGGACATCGCCGCGCTGGTGGATGCCGAGCTGCGCGAGGCCGGCTGGGCCGGCGGAGAGCTGCCGCTGACCATCGAGTCGTTCGAGTCCACCGTGCTGCTCTCGCTCAAGGAACGAGGCATCCGTGCGGCGTACGTGTATCTGCTGGAGGCATCGGGACGGCCGTTCGACCTGTTCGCGGCCCAGGGCAAGTCGGCCCCGACTTACCGGCAGACGGCTGCACCCGCCGGCCTCGACGCGCTGGTGGGGCGGGTCGACGGGATCAGCGTGGACAAGCGGGCGATCCTCGCGCCCGACAAGCTCGGCCGCGCCGGTGGGCCGTCGCCCGTCGTCGCCGACGCGCATGACCGCGGTCTGCGGGTGTTCACCTGGACCTGCCGGCCGGAGAACCGCTTTTTGATCGGCCAGTTCCGCACGCGCGGCGGTCCGTCGGCCTTCGGCGACTGGGAGGCCGAGTGGGGCATGATCCGCGACAGCGGCGTCGACGGCGTGTTCGTCGACCACCCGGACCTCGGCGTCGCGTTCTTCCGGGGCTGACGCTCGCGCGACGAGTCGGCGTGTCGCGGGCTAGGCGTAGAAGCCGTCGCGCAGGTTGATCCCGTGCTCGACCCACACCTTCAGCGCGGCGAGCATGCCGGTCCAGCCCTCGCAGTTGCCGAACGCGTTCTTCGCGCCGTCCGGGCTGGCCTCCCACGCCGACTCGCTGATCGTCACGAGGGTGCGGGCGCCGTCATCGATCGGCTCGAACTCGAACGTGGTGGTGGTCTCCGATGCGACGCCGGCGCGGGCCTCCCAGCGGATGACGAGCTTGCGCGGCGGGTCGGCTTCGACCACGGTCACCGGGAACCGCCCGGGGAAATCGGCGAAGTCCCAGGTGACGTCGGCGCCCGGTTCGAGCCGTCCGCGCGCGCCGCCGGTCGTGAAGTAGCGCGAGAGCTGTGCGGGGTCGGCGACGGCTTCGTAGACCTCGGCCGCGGGTCGGGCCACGCGTCCCGACACGGTGAACGACAGTTCCGAGAGTTCGTGAGACATGTTGTAGTTTTATAACATGATGGATGCCGGGCGCAAGGGGTCGGACGACGACCTGGTGTTCAAGGCGCTCGCCGCACCCCTTCGCCGACGCATGCTCGATGCCCTGAAGGCCGAGCCGCTCACCACAGGGGCACTCTGCGCACGCTTCCCGGAGGTGGATCGCACGACGGTGCTCCAGCATCTGCGCGTCCTCGAGCGGGCCGAACTCGTCACCGGGCGAAGGATCGGCCGCGAGCGCCACCTCGCTCTGGCGCCGCTGCCGATCAAGCGCATCCACGATCGGTGGATCGGGGATTACGCGCGGGCGGCCGTCGACCTGTTGGACCGCCTCAACGACTGACGGGGTCTACCCCAGCCGCTCCTTGATCACGCGGGCGGTCGCGGCGGGGTCGGGGCGATGCATCACCGATTCGGGCACGACGACGAGTTCCGCGCCGTCCATGGCCTCGGCGAGGCGGTCGGCGGCGGTCAAGAGGATCGGGAACGTCTGCTCGCCGCGCAGGATCGTGACCGGAGCCGTGACGGCGAGCATCTCGTCCGTCGGGATCGACGCTTCGCGGACGAGGTTCGTGTCGTACACCGTGGACTGGGCGAGCGGCAGCAGCGCGGCGAACTGGTCGCTCGCGCGGATGCCCTCGACCATCTCGCGCGGCAGTCCGACGCTTTCCAGCTGGAAGGTGACGATCGCGTCGTCCGGGCGGTCCTCGTCGACGTAGCGCTGCAGTCGGTCGGCTAGGTCGTCGGCGGGCTCGTCGACCCCGAATCGGAAGGGAGGCTCCGAGAGGAACAGCGCGCGGATGGGGACGCCGCGGGATGCCGCGACCAGCGCCAGCACCGCTCCGGAGGAGTGCCCGAGCACAGCGGCGTCGCCGCCCACGGCGTCGATCACTGCGGCGAGATCCTCGACCTCGCGGTCGGGCGTCGAACCGCGCACGTCACCGCTCGCGCCGCGGGCGCGGCGGTCCCACGTGACCGCCCGGAAGCCGGCATCCGTCAAGGCTTCCGCCAATCCGCCCGCGTCGGCCGCGGTCGACATCGCGCCGTTCACGATGACGACGGCCGGGCCGTCGCCGGTGACGTCGTACGCGATGGGTGTGCCGTCAGCAGAGGTCGCGGTGCGCATGGCGCCAGCAAACCACGGGCTGCCGACATCCGCACCCCCTCCGCCTGCCGACCCGGTCATCGCTCGCGGCAGCCCGGTCTCCTAGTGCATCGTGTGGTGCGTTTCGGCGCCGAATCGGTTCAGATGACGCGAATCGGTGCGGGAGCGGCGCCGTGACAGTGCGATCGAGCCGACTCACGGCGCCGGGCGTGCTGACCCGCGTCACCCCTCGCCGCGGCTCGGGGCGCCCGCCACCGCTCGCCGCGGACGGCGGTCACGAACCCGCCGCGCTGGGACGGCTGCGACGGCTCGGAGGGCTCCTCCGGCTCGTCGCGGTCGATCCGCAGCGGCCGCGAGTACCGGCGCTCCAGGTCGTGCACCGCGACCTCGTCGACCGCCCATCCCGCCGCAGTCAATACCTCGGCGGGATCAGGCGGATCCGTGCGCGCGAGAAGATCGTCGAACGGGATGCCGGTGGCCAGCGAGAACGTCTGCAGCCGCTCGCGCGTCTCCGGGGTGTCGGTCAGAGCCGGTGCCCGCTCGATCACGGCCCGCGATCCTGGCGCCGACAGCGCGATGATGTCATCGAGGAGCGCCGACTGATCGTGCGCGCCGAGGTAGGGGAGGAGTCCTTCGAGCACCCAGTGCGTCGGATGATCGGGACGGAGGCCGGCTCGGACGATCGCCGACGCCCAGGGCGCGGTGACGTCGGCGGCGAGAGCCGTACGGTCCGCGGTCGGCATCGCACCCGCAGCATCCATCGTCCTGTCGAGGAACTCGACCACGCCGGGGGAGTCGAGCTCGAACAGGCGGGTGCCGGCAGGCCAGGCGAGCCGCCATGAGCGGGTGTCGAGGCCGCTGCCCAGGATGACGACCTGAGGCACCGCGCCGGCGCGCAGCTCGTCGTCGATGAAGCGCGTGCGCAGGCCGATGTACATGGCGCCCAGGAGCATCGAGTGCTCCATGGCCGGCACGTCGCCGAGGTCGGCGGGCCAGCGCTCGGGAAACGGCACCGCGACGCCCGACTCCCGCACGAGCGTGGCGGCCCACGGGTCGTCGACGAGCGCGTCGGGACGCTCGGACTCGAGCGCACGGGCTGCGGCGACCGCGACGGCGGTCACTCCCACTCCTTCTACAGGCACGGGGTCCATCCTCGTCCTGACGGACGCGGCTGACCCGCCCGATTCGCTGACGGCGCAACCGCCGCGTTACCGGGCTGTCGCGCTGATTGCAAGGCCTTCGCCGGCCGGCGAGCGGACCCGCAGACTGGCGGCATGCCGCACAGCTCCGGTTTCGATGTCTCGCCGTGGGGGATCGGCTGGTCGGGGTGGGATCCGCACCGCCAGGCGCGTCGCGAGTCCGTGTTCTCGCTCTCCAACGGCCACATCGGCTGGCGCGGCACCCTCGACGAAGGCGACCCCTGCGAAGTGCCCGGCGCGTATCTGAACGGGCTGTTCGAAGAGCACCCGATGCCGTATGCCGAGGACGGGTACGCCTATCCCGAGCACGGCGAGGCGCTGATCAACGCCCCCGATGGCAAGGTGATCCGGCTGCTGGTCGGAGATGAGCCGCTCGACATCCGCGAGGGGCGGCTCGAGCACCACGAGCAGCACCTCGACTTCCGTGCGGGGACGATGCGGCGCGAACTGCGGTGGACCTCACCCGCCGGCGACACCGTGCACATCGAGTCCACCCGGCTGGTGTCGCTCACGCACCGCCCGGTCGCCGCGATCCAGTACCGCGTGACCGCCGTCGGCGGACCGATCGACCTCACCGTGCTCTCGGAGATCGTGGCAGACGAGCCGCTGGCCCGCGTGCATCCGGACGACCGCGTGATGGAGCCCCTGAAGCACCCGTTCGAGCCCGTCGAGCAGATCGCCGGCACGACCGGGGCCGCGCTCCTGCTCCGCACGCGACGCAGTGGGATCGGTGTCGCCGTGGCGATGGACCACGTGGTGGAGGGCGCCGACTGCACCGTCAGCACCGCGGCATCCGACGACGTGGCCCGCACGACGGTGACGACCCGGCTCGCCGCGGGCGACAGCATCCGTCTGGTGAAGATCGTGGCCCACGAATGGTCGGATGCGCTCACGGATGCCGCGTTGCGCGACCGCGTGCAGGCCGCCGTGGCGACCGCGACTCGACTCGGCTGGGACGGGCTCGCCCGCGAGCAGCGCGAGTACCTCGACCGCTTCTGGGATGCGGCCGACATCGTGCTCGAGGGCGACGCGCGCCTGCAGCAGGCGGTGAGGTTCGCGCTCTTCCAGGTGCTGCAGTCGGCCGCGCGCACCGAGGTGCGCTCGATTCCCGGAAAGGGGCTGACAGGCCCGGGGTACGAGGGGCACACCTTCTGGGACGCCGAGGCGTTCCTGCTGCCCGTGCTCACGTACACGATTCCGGATGCCGCGGCCCACGCCCTGCGTTGGCGGCACTCCACGCTCGACCTGGCGCGGGAGCGGGCCGAGCAGCTGCACCTGGCCGGTGCGGCGTTCCCCTGGCGGACGGTCAGCGGACGGGAGTGCTCCGGCTACTGGCCCGCCGGCACCGTCGCGTTCCACATCAACGCCGACATCGCGGTCGCGCTCCTTCGGCACGTGCGGGTCACCGGCGACGCGGACTTCGAGCGCGAGGTGGCGCTCGAGATCCTCGTCGAGACCGCGCGACTGTGGGTGTCGCTCGGGTATCGCGGTCGCGACGGCGTGTTCCACCTCGACGGCATCACCGGTCCGGACGAGTACTCGGCGCTGGTGGACGACAACACCTTCACGAACCTCGCCGCCCGGCGGAACCTGCGGGGCGCCGCCGAGGCCGCGCGCCGGCATCCCGCCGATGCCCGCCGGCTCGGCGTCACGGACGACGAGATCGGCGCGTGGGAGGGCATCGCCGACGCCATCGCCGTCCCGGTCGACGAGGAACGCGGCGTGCATCAGCAGTCGGCGGGCTTCACCGACCTGGAGCGCTGGGACTTCGACGCCACGTCGCCCGATCAGTACCCGTTGCAGGACCACTTCCCCTACTTCGACCTCTACCGCAAGCAGGTGGTGAAGCAGGCCGACCTCGTGCTGGCGCTCCAGTTCTTCCCCGAGGAGTTCTCGGCCGACGAGACGGCGCGCGCCTTCGCCTACTACGAGGAGCTCACGGTCCGGGATTCGTCGCTCTCGGCATCGTCGCAGTCCGTCGTGGCCGCGCGGGTCGGGCATCTCGACCTCGCGATCGAGTACCTCCGCGAGGCCGCCACGATCGACCTCGACGACCTGCGCGACGATGTCGACGACGGCCTGCACGTGGCCGCGCTCGCGGGCGTCTGGACGGCGGTCGTGTCGGGCCTCGGCGGGATGCGGGACGGATGCCGCGACCTGGCGTTCGCGCCTCGTCTGGCGGCTCCGCTCACCCGGCTGGCCTTCGGCGTCCGCGTCGCCGGATGCGTGCTCCGCGTCGACGTCGGCGCCGACGCGACGACCTACACGATGGCGGGCGAAGGGACGCTGCGCATCCGCCATTTCGGCGACGTCGTGGACCTCGCACCCGGGACGCCGATGACGCTGAGCACCCCGCCGCCGCAGGGCGAACTCGGCCCCCGCCCGTCGCAGCCCCGGGGACGGTCGCCGCGGGAGGTGCGCGCGGCGTGGGGCGACTAGGTATGCGGAGTCTCGACCTCGAGACCGCGAACATGGTCCGCGCGGCGGGTGAGCCCGGCGCCTGGGATCGGCGGCGCGGGAAATGCCCGCCGCCCCGCGGGCGTTGACCTCCGGCATGCGATCGATCGTCTACTCCCGCCCCGGAACGTCGTCCGTCCTCTCGCTCGCGGAGCGTGAGCCTGCGCAGCCCGGCCCGGGAGAGGTGCGCGTGAAGGTCGCGGTGTCGGGCGTCAATCCGACGGACTGGAAGGCGCGCGTGGGATCCAGCGGAGCCCTGGCGTTCGACGAGATCGTGCCGAATCAGGACGGGGCGGGAGTGGTGGACGCCATCGGCGACGGTGTGAGAGAACTCTCCGTCGGCGACCGCGTCTGGCTGTACCTGGCCCAGCATCAGCGCCCGACCGGGACGGCGCAGGAGTACACCGTCGTGCCCGCGGCGCGGGCAGTGAAGCTTCCCGAGGGCGTCGGCTTCGACGTCGCCGCCAGCCTCGGGGTTCCCGCCATGACGGCGCACCGGGCGCTCACTGTGCACGAGGCCGGACCGGCGCGGCTGTCGCCGGGCGCGCTCGAGGGCCGGGTCGTGCTCGTCGCCGGGGGAGCGGGCGCCGTCGGCCACGCCGCCATCCAGCTCGCGAGGTGGGCCGGGGCGACGGTGATCGCGACCATCTCGAGCGACGAGAAGGCCGCGCTCGCGCTCGCCGCGGGTGCCCACCACGTCGTGAACTACCGGGAGGGCGACACTGCTGGGCAGATCGCCGCCGTCGCCCCCGGTGGCGTGGACCACATCATCGAGGTGTCTCTGGCGCAGAACGCCGCTCTCGACGGCCAGGTCGTCGCAAACCACGGATCGATCGCCTACTACGCCGACAACGGGGGCGACCAGGCCACCATCCCGGTGCGGCCGACCTTCGCGAAGAACGTGCGGATCCAGGGTCTGCTGCTGTACACGGTCGGGGATTCCGCGCTGAGCGCCGCGGCACAAGACATCACCGCGGCGCTGCACGACGGCGCACTGCCGGTCGGCGAGCAGGCCGGGTTGCCGCTGACCTGGTTCCCCCTGGAGGAGACGGCCGCCGCCCACGACGCCGTCGAGCAGGGCGCGGTGGGCAAGGTGCTCATCGACGTCACGGGCGACAACCGCTGACGCGGACTACATCTCGCGACTCGATGCCTCGGCAAGGCTCTCGGCGAGCTGGGCGAACGTCTCCTGTGCCCCTCCGCCGCCGAGTCGGGCGGCGAGCGAGGCGAAGGCCACGGCACCGGCGAGCTGCGCTGCCGCGACATCCCACGGATCCGGCTGCGGGCCTTCGCCGCGCGGGCCGGGCAGCGGAATGGGCAGCCTTCTCGGCCAGCCGGTGCCGCACCAGTCGTCGACCACCTCGCTCACCCAGCCGGGGCGATCCTCACCCCGCAGATCGGCGTCGAGCACAGCCTCGGCGATATGGCCCGACAGGTCGGAGGCCGCCACGAGCCACCTGGGCGGGAGCGGCTGCGGGTTGAGCGCGACCGCGTCGAACCTGCTCTGCAGGTGCGCCCGGTGGCTGTGCGGCGGATAGACGTCGAAGATCTCGGGCCTGATGCGCCCCAGCAGGGACAGCATGCGGACGGTGCTGCTGATCTCGTTCCAACTCATCGGTGGTTCCCTTTCAGATCGGTGGACGGCATGTCCACGTTCCTGTGCGCCGCCGCCGAACCGGGCGGCGAGCGAAGCGATCACCTGGGGCGACGACTGAGCGTGACGGCGACCGGGTCGCCGAGGGAGCCGTCAGGCAGCTGCGACTGATAGGTCAGGGTCACGTCGTCGAACCCGAAGGTGACCTGCACCGCGGGGTCATCGCCCGAGAGCGCGGTGGTCGCCGAGGTCACGACGGCGTCCTGCATCCGCACCGTGAGATAGTCGCCGATCATGCCGGCGCGGCGTGCCGACAGGAGTACGTCATCCAGACGGATGCCGCGGGCACAGGCGTCGAACAGCCGCGGCGTCGCAGCGTCGAAGCGCAGCGACACGGCGAGGTCCGACAGCGTCGGCCTGCCCACCCT
>NZ_JBJDRK010000075.1:0-16520 GCF_044987405.1 Microbacterium sp. ZW T2_14
GCCGTCAGCCGGCGCCTCCGTGGTCGCGGTCTCGCCGTCCGGGGCGGCCGCCTCGAACGGACGCACGCCCAGCATCGCGGGCGCCCCGTACATCGCGCCGCCGGCCGCTTCCGGCGCGTTCTGCGTCGGCGACGGGTCGGGCGTCGGCTCCGGGCTGGGCGTCGGTGTGGGCGTGGGAGTCGGGATCGGCGGCGTCGGCGGCTCGGGCGGGTCCGGCGGCTCAGGTGGCGTCGGAAGACCCGGGATGGTGGGCGTGGGCGGGGTCGCCGGGCCGCTTCCGATCGTGCCGGGATTCACCGTGCCGGGACCGCACGTCAGGCTCGTCGAGCTGGTGCTCGTCGTGGATGAGTTCGTGGTGCCGCCGCCCGTCTGCGGCGTCGAACCGGTCGACACCTGCTGGCAGTTCGGCCCGAACGGCGAGACCGGAGCGGCCGGCGCGGCCGGCGCGGCGGCCGGCGGCACGACGACGACGGTGATCGTCGTCCGCGTCCGCGGCGGCGCCACCGTGACCGGCTGGGACGGGGCGACCGGGAGCACCTGCTCGACCGGAGCGGGCTCGGGAGCGGGTTGCTCGCCGAAGTCGACGGGACCGATGAGTCGCGGGGCCCCGGCGGGCGCGACGACGTAGGCCGGCGACTCGATCGGCGCAGCGGTGGCAGGAGAAGCCCAGGTCAGCTGCGAAAGCACGAGCGCGGACGCGACGAGGGCCACGACCGCGGTCCTCCGTCGGCCGTGCACCAGTGAGACCGCCGTGCCCGAGACACGGCGCTGCTCTCGCGAAACCCCGAAACCGGGGGATCTCCGACTCATGGGGCCCCTTCTGCCCATTCGTCCTACAGAAATCCCCACCCCCTGCAGCACCGCCAGACAACCCGGTGCGCATCCGAGAGGGAATGTAACTGCTCGGACGGCCTTCCACAAGAGAAGAGTCGGATTCCCGTTTCGGAATACACGGTCTGTGAAAACGAGAGAAGGCCCCGCCGAAGCGGGGCCTTCTCGGTGACGATGTGCGTCGTGATCAGAGCGACGCGATGATTTCGCGCATCAGTGCGGCCGTCTCGGACGGCGTCTTGCCGACCTTGACGCCGGCGGCCTCGAGGGCCTCCTTCTTGGCCTGCGCCGTGCCCGCCGAGCCCGACACGATGGCGCCGGCGTGGCCCATGGTCTTGCCCTCGGGAGCCGTGAAACCGGCGACGTAGCCGACGACCGGCTTGGTCACGTTGGCCTTGATGAAGTCGGCAGCGCGCTCCTCGGCGTCGCCGCCGATCTCGCCGATCATGACGATCGCCTTGGTCTCGGGGTCGGCCTCGAATGCGGCGAGCGCGTCGATGTGCGTGGTGCCGATGACCGGGTCGCCGCCGATGCCGATCGCGGTCGAGAAGCCGATCTCGCGCAGCTCGTACATCATCTGGTAGGTCAGCGTGCCCGACTTCGAAACGAGGCCGATCGGGCCCTTGCCGGTGATGTTGGCGGGCGTGATGCCCACCAGCGACTCGCCGGGCGTGATGATGCCGGGGCAGTTCGGGCCGATGATGCGGGTCGTGTCGCCCTTGGACTGCGCGTACGCCCAGGCCTCGGCGGTGTCGCCGACGGGCACGCCCTCGGTGATCACGACGAGGAGCGGGATCTCGGCGTCGATGGCCTCGATCATCGCGTCCTTCGTGAACGCGGGCGGCACGAACGCGATCGACACGTCGGCGCCGGTGGCGGCGATGGCCTCGGCGACGGAGGCGAACACGGGGAGCTCGACGGGGTTGCCGTCGGCGTCGGTGTGGAGCACCGTGGTGCCGGCCTTGCGAGCGTTCACGCCGCCGACGACCTGCGTGCCGGCCTTGAGCATGAGCGCGGTGTGCTTGGTGCCCTCGCCGCCGGTGATGCCCTGGACGATGACCTTGGAGTCCTTGTTGAGGAAGATCGACATGTCTGTTCTTTCCTAGTTCCGGATGCTGGGGGTCAGGCGTTGGCGAGCTCGGCAGCCTTGTCGGCGCCCTCGTCCATCGTCTCGGCCAGGGTCACGAGAGGGTGGTTGGCGTCGCGGAGGATCGCGCGTCCCTCTTCCACCTTGTTGCCGTCCAGGCGCACGACGAGCGGCTTCGAGGCGCTCGATCCGAGCTCGGCGAGTGCGCCCACGATGCCCTTGGCGACCGCGTCGCACGCGGTGATGCCGCCGAAGACGTTGACGAACACGCTCTTCACCTGCGGGTCGCCGAGGATGACGTCCAGGCCTGCGGCCATGACCTCTGCCGAGGCGCCGCCGCCGATGTCGAGGAAGTTGGCCGGTTTCACGCCACCGTGGTTCTCACCGGCGTACGCGACGACGTCGAGCGTCGACATCACGAGGCCCGCGCCGTTGCCGATCACGCCGACCTCGCCGTCGAGCTTGACGTAGTTGAGGTCGTTGGCCTTCGCCTTCGCCTCGAGCGGGTCGGCGGCGGCCTTGTCTTCGAGCAGCGCGTGACCGGGGTGGCGGAAGTCGGCGTTCTCGTCGAGCGAGACCTTGCCGTCGAGGGCGATGACGTCGCCCTCCTCGGTGAGCACGAGCGGGTTGACCTCGACGAGCGTGGCGTCCTCGCCCTTGTAGACGTTGAAGAGCTTGACGAAGACGTCGCTCACCTTGTCGACGAGCTCCGCGGCGAAGCCGGCAGCCTCGGCGATCTCGACGGCCTTCTGCTTGTCGATGCCCTGCAGCGGGTCGACCGCGATGCGTGCGAGCGCCTCGGGGCGCTCGACCGCGAGCTCCTCGATCTCCATGCCGCCCTCGACGCTGCACAGCGACAGGTAGGAGCGGTTGGCCCGGTCCAGCAGCACCGAGAAGTAGTACTCCTTGTCGATGCGGGCACCCTGGGCGACCATCACGCGCTTGACGACGTGGCCCTTGATGTCGAGGCCGAGGATGGCCTTCGCCGCCTCGTACGCCTCATCGGGGGTCTTGGCGACCTTGACGCCGCCCGCCTTGCCGCGCCCGCCGGTCTTGACCTGGGCCTTGACGACGACGACTCCGCCGATCTTCTCGGCCGCGGCCCGCACCTCCTCCGGCGTGTCGGCGACGATGCCGGCGAGCACCGGCACCTCGTACTTCTCGAAAAGGTCACGTGCCTGGTACTCGTACAGATCCACAGTGCATTCCTTCGCAGGTGGCGAATGGGGGTGGGGACGACGCGAAAAGCGTCTCGACGTCGAGATATCGACCAGTCCCCCAGCCTACTACCGGTCACCGTCCGGTTCGGACCGCAGCGACGCGCCCACGGTTCGGCACGGCCCGCGTCAGCCGACCGCTGTCCCGTGCGGGACGGATGCCGCGGACTCGGAGGCCTCGATCTCCTCGCCCGGGACGCGGGGCAGGCGGGTGAGGTCGCACAGCGCCGGTCCCTCGATGCGCCGGCCCTCTGCGGTGAACCGCGACGCGTGGAGCGGGCAGTCCCACGAGCGCTCGGCGTCGTCCCACCGGAGCACTCCCCCGAGGTGCGGGCACACCGCGCTGACGGCGCGGGTCACGCCGTCCACTGTCGAGATGCCGACGGGATGCCCGCCGCGGCTGGCGACGACGCCTTCGCCTTCTCGGGGCTGCGGGACCGGGGTCGGTGCCGCCTGGGCGCCGAGCCATCCGGATGCCGCCTCCCATCCGACTCGCAGATTCTCCACGCCCCCGCGGGCGAGGTCCGCCGGCACGGTGAACCGGGTGGAGATGACGTTCATCCAGTCGGGGCGGTCGCGCCTCGGGACCTTCCCGATCTCGGCCACGATCCGCAGTGCCGCGGCCGGGGCGTTGGACAGCCCCCATTTGGCGTAGCCGGTGGCGAAGCGCACGCGCCCGAGGCCGCGCGGCATCGCGCCGACGAAGGGGATGAGGTCGTGCGACTGGTAGTCCTGCGCCGACCACGCCGCGACCGGCTCGGCGCCGGGGAAGTGCTCCCGCGTCCATGCGATCAGCTCGTCGCGGCACGCGCGCGGGGACGGGGATCGGCCGACGGGGAAGCCGTTGCCTCCGACGATGAGCTGGGCGGCGCCGGCCGGGCCGTCCGCCGGGGTGATCGACCGGATGGACTTGGTCGCGCCGTCGACGGAGAGGTACAGCCCCTCGGGCAGCGGCGCATCGGTGGCGCACGCGACGCACTGCGAGCGCAGCCCCCGCGTCTTGGCGAAGTACAGGCCCCGGTCGATGATGGGCGTCGCCGTCGCGAGGACGACCTGGTCGGCGGCGGCGAAGCCGGCAGAGGTCTCGACACCGGCATGGGGCACGATGTGCGCGTGGGTCACGCGTACCCCGGTGTGCAGGGCGCCGCCCGCCTCCAGGTACGCGCGCGCCATCGCCGTGAGCAGCTGCTGCGGGTCGATGGCGACCTGCTGGTCGAGCGCGACCGCGTCGACGATCGGGAAAGGGGACTGCGCGAGCAGGTCCGGTTCCACGCGACGCACCGGCAGTCCGGCATCCCACCCGGCCTCCAGCTCGGCGGCGACCGTCTCGACGCCCTCCGGGGTCTGCGCGTAGGAATAGGCGGTACGCCGGGAGTACGGCACGCCGAGCTCGTCTGCCAGGTCGGTCAGCCACCGTGCACCGTCGGCGTTCGCCTCGACGTACGCCTGCACCAGCCGCGCCGGGTGGTGCCGGCGCAGCGTCGAGAGCACCGAGCCCTGCAGCAGCGACAGCTTGCCGGTGTTGGCCCCCGATGCCAGCTCGCCGACCTCGCCGGCCTCGAGGACGGCGACGTCGCGCCCCTCGCGAGCGAGCAGGAGCGCGGTGGCGAGGCCGGTCAGCCCGGCGCCGACCACGACGACCTCGTGGTGCCGGCCGGGCTCGAAGGGCGAGCCGGCCACGCGAGCGGGGTCGAGCTTCCAGATGGGCGTCATCTTCACAGTGAACGCGCGTGCCGCCGGATGCTCCACCCGGTTGACACGGATACGGCGGAGTGAGAACGCGGAACGTGTGACGGATGCCGCACCCCGCGCCGGCGCGGCGCATTAGGCTCTCCCCCGAGATGTCCGACACCGCCGCCGCTTCCGCCGCCCCTCACCCGATGACGGGTGCCGGCGCCGCGCGCGCGGCCGTGGTCGCCGCGGCCCTCGAGCTTTTCGCGGAGCAGGGTTTCGATCAGACCTCCGTCGAGCAGATCGCGCAGGCCGCGGGCGTCTCGCGCTCGACGTTCTTCCGGCAGTTCGGCGGCAAGGACGACGTGGTCTTCGCCGACCACGAGGTGCTGCTCGAGCGGCTCCGCGAGTTCCTGGCGCAGCCGCACCGCGATCCGTGGGCGGCCGTGTGCGAGGCATCCCTCTTCGTGTACGGGCACTTCGCCGCCGATCCCGAGCTCGCGCGCCGACGGTACACCGTCGTCCGCGGCGTGCCCGCGCTGCGCGATCGCGAGATCGTGACGGTGTTCCGCTACGAGCGGCTGTTCGACGAGTACCTGCGGGCCTCGCTGCCGGGCCTCGACCCGCTCGACGCGGTCGGCTTCTCGGCGCTGGTCACCGCGATCCACAATCACGTGCTGCGCCGCCTCATCCGCGGCCCCAAGAAGGTGCCGGTCTCGGTGCTGAAGGTCGCTCTGGACGACGCCCGCCGTCGCTTCGGCGTCCTGCCCGACGGCGACGCCGATCCCGCGGCCGATCAGGTCGTCGTCGCGGTGTTCCCCCGCGCGATGCCGACGGCCGAGCTCGCGCGGCGGCTGCGCGCGCAGCTCGACGACTGAACGACACGGCGCGCCGGTCGGTTCCTCTGTTCAGCGGCTGAATCCCGCCTGTATGTTCGAGCCATGAGCGCCGTGGAGACCACCGCCGGAACGCCCGCCGAGACCGCGTGGTACAGCCAAGACCCAGATGCCGTCGTCGCCGCATTCCGCAGTGATCGCGACCGCGGGCTGACAGCCGCCGACGCAGCCCAGCGGCTCGCCGAGCACGGCCCCAACTCGATCGCCGCCGAGAAGCCGCCGTCGACGTGGCAGGTGGCGCTGAAGCAGCTCGCCGACCCCATGAACGTCATGCTGGTCGCCGTCGCGATCATCAGCCTCTTCATCAACCAGGTGAGCGTCGGCATCCTGGTCGGCGCGCTCGTCGTGCTCAACATCGTGCTCGGCACCCGGCAGGAGCTCAAGGCGAAGGCATCCGTCGACGCCCTCGCGAAGATGCAGATCCCGCAGGCGAAGGTGATCCGCGACGGCATCCTGCTGCAGGTCGGCGCGACCACCCTCGTGCCGGGTGACATCGTGACCCTCGAGGCGGGTGACCTCGTGCCCGCCGACGGCCGCATCATCCGGTCGGCGACGCTCGAGACGCAGGAGGCGGCCCTCACCGGAGAGAGCGCGCCGATCCCGAAGGATGCCGGAACCCTCGCCGATCCCGACACGGCGCTCGGCGACCGCACCGACATGGTCTTCCAGAACACGCAGGTCACCCGCGGCACCGCGACGGTGGTCATCACCGGCACCGGCATGCAGACGCAGATGGGCCAGATCGCGACGATGCTCTCGTCCGTCAAGCCGGGGAAGTCGCCGCTGCAGCGCGAGCTCGACTCCCTCACCGGGGTGCTGGGATGGATCGCGTGGGGCGCCGTCGCCATCATCATCATCACGGGCCTGCTGCGCGGACAGGAGATCGCGTCGGTCATCCTGCTCGGCATCTCGATGGCGATCTCGGCGATCCCGACGGGCATGCCGTCGTTCGTCCAGGCGATGCTCTCGTACGGTTCGCGGCAGCTCGCCGAGCACAAGGCGGTCGTCAAGAACCTGACGGATGTCGAGACGCTCGGGGCGACCAGCGCGATCAACTCCGACAAGACCGGCACTCTCACCATGAACGAGATGACGGTCGAGACGCTGTACTACCGCGGCGAGTGGTTCACCGTCGCCGGCAGCGGCTACGAGAAGACCGGTGAGGTTCGCCACACCGCGGGTCTGCCGGTGCCGCAGTTCACGCAGCTGGCGCTCGGCCTGACACTGTGCAGCGACGCGACGGTGTCGGACGACGGCGCCGTGATCGGCGATCCGACCGAGGCCGCACTCGTGGTGCTCGCGGCGAAGCTCGGCGCCGATGCCGAACTGACCCGCAGCACGTTCCCGCGGGTCGCCGAGGTGCCCTTCGACTCGGCGTACAAGTTCATGGGAACATTCCACCGGATCCCGGTCGACGGCAACGAGCTGCTCGTCGGGTACGTCAAGGGCGGTCCGGACGTCGTGCTCGACCGCTGCGGCTCCGTCGCCACGATGGAGGGCGTCGTGCCGATCGCCGATCGCCGCGACGAGATCCTCGAGGCCAACCGCACGCTGTCGGAGCAGGGACTGCGCGTGCTCGCCTTCGCGTTCCGCCGCTTCGCCCCCGACGCGCCGGTGGCGGACGACCCGATGGCGGCCATCGCCGATCTGACCTTCGTCGGCCTCGTCGGCATCATCGACCCGCTCCGCCCGTCCTCGAAGGAGGCCGTGCGCATCGCTCGCGAGGCGGGCATCGAGGTCCGCATGATCACCGGCGACCACGCGATCACCGCCGCGGCGATCGGCAGGAAGCTCGGGCTCGGCGAGGGATCGGCGAGCGGCGCCGAGATCCAGGCGATGAGCGACGAGGACCTCAAGGCGGCACTTCCGCGTCTGCACATGTTCGGCCGGGTCACCCCCGAGGACAAGCTGCGGCTCGCTCGCCTGATGCAGGAGGACGGCGCCGTCGTCGCGATGACCGGCGACGCGGTGAACGATGCCGCCGCGCTCAAGCAGGCCGACATCGGCGTGGCCATGGGCTCCGGCAGCGACGTGACGAAGCAGGCGGGGAAGATGATCCTCGTCGATGACAACTTCGGCACGCTCGTCACCGCCGTCAAGCTCGGGCGCGGGATCTACGAGAAGATCGTCAGCTACGTCCGGTTCCAGATGTCGCAGCTGTTCTCGCTCGTCCTGCTCTTCCTCGTCGCGAGCATCTTCGGCATCAACAACGGGGTGCCGCTCACGCCGATCATGGTGCTGTTCCTCAACTTCTTCGTCGCGATCTTCCCGGTCATCGTGATCCTGCTCGACCCCGTGCCGGACGGCATCATGCTGAAGCCGCCGCGCGACCCGAAGAAGACGATCGCGAACCGCGGCGCGGTGACACTCTGGTTCGTGTACGGCAGCCTCATCTTCTTGACGACGCTCGTGCCCCTGCTGATCTACCCCGATGAGCTCAGCTCGACCGAGCCGAACGTGCCGGTGACGATGGCCTTCGTGGTCTGCGCACTCGGCTCGATCTTCGGCGGGCTCGTCATGCGGCGCGACCCCGAGTCGGGGCTGTCCGCTCCCATCCTCACCGCCGTCAAGTGGCTGTCCATCCCGCTGGCGCTCACCGTCGTCGCCGTCGAGGTCGGCTTCATGCAGCGTCTCATCGGCACGACGAGCCTCTCGGGCAACGAGTGGCTGACGGCGCTCGGCCTGGCGCTGCTCGTGCCGGTGCTGATCGAGATCGAGAAGTCGATCCGTCGCGCGCGCATCGCGCGTCGTGCCCCCGTCGCCTGATCCTCAGGATGCCGAACGCGCGCCTCCCGACACCGGGTGGCGCGCGTTCCTGCTCGAGCGGAACTCAGAGCGCGTCGTACACCGCACGGATGTAGGTCCGGCCGCGCTCGGAGGTCAGAATGCCCTCCGACATGCGGTTCATGACGTAGGCGAAGGTCACGCCGCGATCGACGTCCGCCGTGACGACCGATCCACCCCAGCCTCCCCAGAAGGCCACGCGCCCCTCGGGGATGTACGAGGTGGTGAGCGGATGCCGCAGTCCCCAGCCGAGCCCCCACCGCAGCGGTATCCCGAGGACGAGGTCGACGCCTTCGACGGGCGCGCCGAAGACCAGATCGACGGCCTCGGGCGACAGCATCCGTCGTCCGTCGATCTCGCCGCGACCCGTGATGAGCGCGTTCAGCCTCGCGACCGAGCGGGCGTTGCCCTGGCCGCCCGCGCCGCCGATGCCCGCAGCGCGCCAGGCGCGGGTCCAGGTGATCTCGGCGCCGACCACGGGTCCGGTGAATGATCTGAACGCCGGCGACTCCGGGGGCATCGCGGAGAGGTCGACGTCCAGGGGCGGCGGCGGCACGACGTCCGACACCCGGGAGTCCTCCGATTCGGGCAGGCCCAGCCAGAAGTCAGCGCTGAGAGGCTCTGCCAGCTCCGTGCGCACGAACTCGCCGAGCCCCCGGCCCGTCACCGCGCGGACCAGACCATGGATCAGATGGCCGTAGTCGAGGAGGTGGTACCCCGAGGCCGCGCCCGCCGGCCACCACGGTGCCTGTGCGGCGAGGCGGTCCGCCGCGGCATCCACGTCGATGATGTCTTCGGCCGAGACGGGCTGATCCCAGCCGGAGACGCCCGATGAGTGAGTGAGCACGTGGCGGACGAGCACGCCGTCTTTGCCTGCGGCGCCGAACTCGGGCCAGTACGCGGCCACCGGAGCGTCCGGGTCCAGCTCGCCTCGGTCGATCAGCAGCAGCGCCGCCAGTGACGACACCGTCTTCGAGAGCGACCAGACATTGGTGAGGGTGTCTCGCTCCCACGGCCGGCTGCGGTCCGGGTCGCTCCAGCCGCCCCACACGTCGACGACGGGCCGGCCGTCGACCAGCACGCAGAGCGAACCTCCCAGTTCCTCGCCGGTGGCGAGGTTCTGCCGGAAGGCGTCGAGAAGCCCGGCGAACCGGGGATCGGCGTCTCCGTCCACGGCCACGGTGGAAGCAACGCTGTTCGACATCCTGGTCTCCTTCGACGCTCGGATCCGGCGGCACTGCCGGGTGGACGCGAGCATACCGCGCGGTCGGTATGCTTGTCATCCACCGGCGTCGGGAGAGGCTGGTGTTGCCGCCGATGGCGGACGGCGTCACGACGAGGAGGTCGGATGAAGATCACGGGAGCAGTGCTCGAGGTCTCGGGCGCGCAGCCGCCGTTCGCGCAGTCGCGCCCCTTCACCGTCGGGGAACTCGAGCTCGACGAGCCCGGCCCCGGCGAACTGCTGGTGCGCATCGAGGCGGCCGGCGTCTGCCACTCCGACCTCAGCGTCGTCGACGGCAACCGTGTGCGCCCGATGCCGATGCTGCTCGGTCACGAGGCGGCCGGCATCGTGCAGCAGCTCGGCGACGGCGTCGAGGACGTCGTGGTCGGCGATCGCGTCGTGATGACATTCCTCCCCCGCTGCGGCGAGTGCGACGGATGCCGCACCGAAGGGCGGCTGCCCTGCACGCCGGGTTCGTCGGCCAACAACGCGGGCACGCTTCTCGGCGGGGGCATGCGCCTGCGCCGTCGCCGCATCGGCGGCGACGACGACGGTGCGGGCGCCGGCGCCGGCGAGACGCAGGAGGTCCACCATCACCTCGGGGTCTCGGCGTTCGCGACACACGCCGTGGTGAGCCGCGCGTCCGTCGTGCCGGTCGATCCGGACGTGCCCGCCGAGATCGCAGCCCTCCTCGGATGCGCGGTGCTCACCGGCGGCGGCGCGGTCGTCAACGCGGGACGGCCGGCGCCGGACGATCGCGTGGTGGTGGTCGGGCTGGGCGGCGTCGGCATGGCCGCGCTCCTGGTCGCTGTCGCGCTCGGTCACGAAGTCGTCGGAGTCGACATGGTGCCCGGCAAGCTCGCGCATGCCCTCGCGTGCGGTGCCGCCGAGGCCCTCACGCCGGCGGATGCCGTGGACCGCGGCATCCGTGCCCCCGTCGTCATCGAGGCCGCCGGAGCGGCGCGCGCGTTCGAGACCGCTGTCGCGCTCACCGCGCCCGGCGGCACCACCGTGACCGTGGGCCTTCCCGCGCCCGACGCCCGCGCGAGCGTCTCGCCCCTCGTGCTCACCGCCGAGGCGCGCACCATCGTCGGCAGCTACCTCGGATCCGCGGTGCCGAGCCGCGACATCCCCCGCTACGTCGAGCTGTGGCGCGCGGGACGCCTGCCGCTCGAGCGACTCGTCTCCTCCCGCATCGGCCTCGACGACCTCGACGCCGCCTTGGACCGGCTCGCCGCGGGCGGCGAGCTGCGCCAGTTGATCCAGTTCGACCAGCAGAGCACCTTCGAAAGGAACCACGCATGACCAGAACCGCCATCGTCACCGGATCCGCGCGGGGCATCGGCGCCGCCACCGCGCGGCGGCTCGCCGCCGACGGCAACGCCGTCGCTGTGCTCGACCTCGATGAGGCGCAGTGCGCCGACACGGTGAAGGCGATCACGGATGCCGGCGGCCGGGCTCTCGCCGTCGGCGCGAACGTCGCCGACGCGGCGTCGGTGGAGCGTGCGGTCGCGCGCGTCGCCGAGGAGCTCGGTTCACCGACGATCCTCGTCAACAACGCCGGGATCATCCGCGACAACCTGCTCTTCAAGATGACCGAGGAGGACTGGGACGCCGTGATGAACGTGCACCTGCGCGGCGCCTTCCTGATGTCGCGGGCGGTGCAGGAGCACCAGGTGAAGGCCGGGTGGGGGCGCATCGTCAACCTCTCGTCGACGTCGGCGCTGGGCAACCGGGGCCAGGCGAACTACGCCGCCGCCAAGGCCGGCATGCAGGGATTCACCAAGACGCTCGCCATCGAGCTCGGTCGATACGGCGTCACCGCAAACGCGATCGCGCCCGGGTTCATCGTCACCGACATGACGCGGTCCACGGCCGACCGTCTGGGCGTCGGGTTCGAGGACTTCATCGCCCACAACGCCCAGGAGATCCCGGTGCAGCGCGCCGGCTACCCCGACGACATCGCCGCCGCCGCATCGTTCTTCTGCTCCGAGGAGGCCGGCTTCGTCTCCGGCCAGGTGCTGTACGTCGCGGGAGGGCCTCGCGCATGAGCATCGTCGTCGACTCCCCCGCCGGTCTCACGGGCGCCGTGGGCAGTACCGCCACCGGCGACTGGTTCGCGATCGACCAGCAGCGCATCCATGCGTTCGCCGACGCCACCGAGGACTGGCAATGGATCCACCTCGACGCCGAGCGCGCGGCATCCGGTCCGTTCGGTGCGACCATCGCGCACGGCTACCTGACGCTCTCGCTGCTGCCGCGGCTCACCGCCGGCCT
This sequence comes from Microbacterium sp. ZW T2_14, assembly GCF_044987405.1. Lineage (NCBI taxonomy): Bacteria > Bacillati > Actinomycetota > Actinomycetes > Micrococcales > Microbacteriaceae > Microbacterium > Microbacterium sp. ZW T2_14. The sequence continues at coordinate 11,986 of NZ_JBJDRK010000075.1, forward strand.
GCTGTCGGTCGACGGCACAGCGATGGTCGTGAACTACGGGCTCGACAAGGTGCGGTTCCTGCAGCCGGTCGTCGTCGATTCGCGCGTGCGGGCCGTGACCGAGGTGGTCTCGGCGGAGCCCTCGCCGCAGGGCTACCGGGTGGGCCTGCGCACGACCGTCGAGCTCGACGGATCCGAGCGCCCCGCACTCGTCGCCGAGACGGTGGCGCTCTTCGTCCCGGAGGGCTGAACCTCCGGGACTTCGGCGATTCGGCGGATCCGAGGGCGCGCCGCCGTCAGGGCCGCTCGCTGCCGAGCGGACCGGCGTCGAGCCCATGGTCCGACCTGGGCCCGCCGCCCACACCGGGCGGCGGCCCCAGGTGGAGCGGTGAGGCGATGAAGAGCGCCACGAGGAGCAGGGCGAGCAGGGTCGCGACGACGCACACCCGCGTCAGCACCGCTCTGGCCCTGCTTCCGAGGCCGAGGCGCATGGCGGCGACGATGGCGAGTCCCGTCAGACCACCTGCGGTGTTGACGACGACGTCGGTGACGTCGGTGCTCCCGATAGCCAGGACGAACTGCGTCACCTCGAGAGCCAGACTCGCCCCGGCCAGGACGACGGCGATCCTCCACCACCGCCACGACGGGGCGAGGAGGCCGAGATAGAGGCCGAACGGGATGAACAGCAGGAAGTTGATGACGACCTCGGCGGGCTTGCTCGCCCCTTGGCCCGCGGTGGCGGCGAACGGGACGAGCTTGACGACGCGATCCACACCGCCGACCCACGGGAGTTCGAGCTTCCAGAGCACGATCCAGATGACAAGCGCCAGGTAGAGCGCGAAGGCCGCGATCAGCCAGGCCGGAACCGGATCAGTGCGGGCGGCCCGCTGGTCGGGTGGCAGTGCGGTGGTCGTCATGGCATCCCGGTCTCCGGATCCGATCGCGGCCTGGGGCCCGTCGAGCGTCGCTTCTCGGCGAGAAGGACGACTCCAGTCAACGGCACCCGATGTTGCGTCCGCGTATGCTCCGTCGGATGCCGCGATGTCATGACGGCGTCGGTTCGACGTCTTCGGGGGCTTCGGGCGCGGGGCCGAGTCGGGGGATCCAGCACCGGACCGTATCGCGGTAGCGGCGGAATTCGTCGCCGAACCTCGCTTCCAGATCTGCTTCCTCCAGCGGCCGGACAGCGAAATTCCACAGCAGCGAGCCGAGAACGGCGTAGACCACCACCATCCACGACGACAGCATCAGCCCGACAGCGGCGCCCTGCACGAATCCCGACACCGCCATCGGGTTGCGCACGACGCGGTAGGGACCGGCGGTGACCAGGCGATTCGCGGTCGCAGCGGGTAGCGGCGTGCCATCCCCGTTGACGTTCATCGCGGCAGCCGACCACAGCCCCAGGATGCTGGCCAGCAGGAACAGCGCCCATCCCGCCCAGACGAGTGCCGACGGGAACGCGACGGCCAGTCCCCATCGCGTCTCGAGCGCCGACAGTGCCAGGGGGATGACGCCGAGGAACAGGCCCTAGAAGATCAGGATCTGCGCGACGGTGAGGAGCATGTGCGGAGCGGGTCGCGCCCGTGACCGCGCGGGTCGGAACGCGAACGGTCCGGCGAGCGCCCACCAGGTCGGGATGCGTCCGAACCACAGGAGGCACAGCGCTCCGCTGGAGCCGATGGATGCCGCGGCCATGAGCAGCACTCCCCACCCCGCCTCACCGCTGAACGTCGCATACACCGCGAGCAGCACGGTCACCGCGAGGGTCCACCCGGTGGCGACGATCGCCGAGAGGAGCGCCCAACGACCCGTGGCCACGGCAGCGAGACCCGACGCGATCACGAAGAGCGGGATGTCGAGCAGTGCGACGAGAACCGCGTCCAGCGAGCCGAGCGTCGTCGCACGGACCAGCGGGATGGTGAAGACACCGACCCACCATGCGATGCCGGCCGCGGCCTGTGCGGCGAAGTACAGCCGCGCCAGGGCGCCCGCCGCCGGCAACGCGACCGCTGTGCCGTGACTCCCGCGCTTCACAGCTCCAGCATCCCAGCGATGTCCTCACGGCGGTGTCGACCGCGTCCGGGAACGTATCTGACGATGGGCGGGTGCCGGGATCGGTTGTGGCCTAGCCTCGACTCGTGATCCACCTCGTCGCGCGACGCATCCGGGCTGACCAGCGCGATCGGGCGGTCGGCTGGTTGCGCGAGATAGACGGTCCGCGGCGGGCTGAGGCGTTGGAGTCGCTCGCTGCCGAGGGTGTCGATCACGAGACCGCGATGATCATCGACACGGGCGACGGTCCCATCCTCGTGTACGCGATGCAGACCGACGATCTGGCCCGTTCGCGCGCGGTCACGGACCAGTCCCCTCGGTCCGTGGACGCGGAGCACCGCGCAGTCATGCGGCGTGCGGATGACGGGCCGGCGGACGCTGAGATCGTCCTTGATCTGCGCGTGAACCTCGATTGATGACGTTCTAGCTGCCTGCCGCGAGGCGCCGGTTGTGGAGCGGGATGGTGACGAGGCCCGGGAGGAGCGCCAGCGCGACGACGGCGACCGACCAGTAGCCGATGGTCGGGGCCAGGAGGCCCGCGGAGAGTGCGACCAGGAAGGCCCCCGCGACTCGCAGGCCGATCGCCGCACCGGATGCGACTTCGGGACTGCGCCAGTACGGAAGCCGTCGGCCGGCGTTCGCGTTGCTCGCGACCCTCAACGACAGGAAGAACACGACACCACCGGCAACGACTCCGAACCACGCCACGACAGCCTCCACCCGCTCATCCGACCATCGCCGGTGCTCCGAGCGCAACACCCGCCCCGAGTTCAGCGGAGCGCGGCGACGAGGTGCGCGTTGCGCTTCCCGATGAGTCGGCGGAGGTACGGCACGAGAACCAGTCGCTCGGCGAGCGATCCGAAGATCGGTGAGGCGAGCGTGATGGTGTCGGTCATGCGAGCGCCCGTGGCGAGCTGCTCGAACCGGTGCTCGTGGACGAAGGTCTTGAACGGACCGCGGACCTGCTGATCGACGAAACGAGTGGGCCGGTCCAGCGCGGTGATCCGCGACGTCATGGTCCACCACACGCCGAAATGGCGCGCTCGCCACGTCACCGTCTCCCCGAGACCGATCCGTCCGGTCGTCACGCCTGCCACGGCCCGCTCCGCAGACCCGCTCATCGACGAGACGTGCGCGTCGATATCGAGCGACAGATCGAAGAGCGCCTGGGCGGAGATCGATGTCTCGGTCACGAGCGTGAAAGTCGAAGGCACCCTCCCATCCTGCCCGCGCACCGGTGGCTGAGCGGCCGCTGACCGGCTGCTCCCCCACCGCGAGAGTGCGTCCGGGCGGCGGGCTACGACGTGCCCGCGGCATCCCATTCGTGTCGCAGGTATCGCGGCGCCTGGACCCGCCATGCCTCGGTCACCAGTTCAGCGAGGTGGCCATCGTCGATCGCCGCCATGCGGAAGGCGACCTTCGGCTCACCCCACGGCGTCGTGGTGCCCAGGAACACGTCGGGCGCCATCTCGCGCAGTGCGAGCGCGTCGATCGGGTCGGCGAGCTTCACACCGACCACGAGCTCGGTGGCGATGATCGCGCGGATGTCGGCCGGGATGCTCGGCCACGGATGGCATTCCCACGCGTAGAGCTTGCGGCGTACGAACCAGGCGGCACCGCCGGTCGTCGCACGCTCTTCGCTCCCGGGCAGCAGTTCGGCGGTGAGGCGCAGATCGTCGAGGGTGGCCACGTCCCCACCCTAGGCATCGCCTCCGACACGGCACCGCTCGCCCACAGACCTCGACGGGCGGCGGCAGCGCGAGCGCCGCCGCGCCTCTCTATCGGCGAGAGTGGCCGCGAACTAGGGTGGTCGCGTGAAGCGGATCTGGCCGTATCTGGTGCCCGGCGTGCTGCTGACCGCGATCGGGCTGATCTGGACCCTGCAGGGCTTCGGCGTGCTGGGAGGGTCGGTGATGAGCGGCTCCCCCTTGTGGGCGACGATCGGTCCTATCGTGCTGCTGGTCGGTCTGGCCCTCATCGGCGTCGCGATAGTCATCGCCCGGCGCCGCCGCCGAGCGGACTGATCGTCATCGCGCGGCGCCGCCGCCGAGCGGACCGATCGTCATCGCGCAGCGCCGCCGCCGAGCGGACTGATCGTCCACGCCGGACGCGCGCTGCGAGCGCGCGCCCGTCGGTACGCCGACGCCATGCTCAGCGATGGGAACGGGATGCCCGTCAGTTCCGCTGGGCGATGAGGTCGCGTTTTCGGGTGGGGGATTTCGTGGCGGGTCGCCATTTCACGTGGGCGTCCCACCAGTACGGGCCCCTCACATAGGGGATGCCGTTTTGCATGCGGATCTGCCAGCCGCCGGTGTCGAGGGTGCGGTGGTGGAACCAGCAGAGCAGGACGCCGTTGTCGGTGTGGGTGGGCCCTCCTCGGGAGTGTTCTTGCACGTGGTGGATCTCGCACCAGTGGGGTGGGACGTGGCAGCCGGGGATGAGGCAGCCGCCGTCGCGGAGGGTGATCGCTTTGCGCTGGTGGTGGTTGAAGATGCGGTCCAGGG
>NZ_JBJDRK010000076.1:0-16453 GCF_044987405.1 Microbacterium sp. ZW T2_14
GCATGGGTGTGGGAGTGGTCTCCGGCGCGAGCGCGGGCACGAAGGTCCTTTCTGGGGGGGCGAGGGGGGTGAACGTGTCAGCCCTTGAGACCGGTGAAGCCGATCCCCCGGACGATCGACCGCTGGAAGATCAGGAAGATGATGATGGGCGGGATGCTGGCGATGAGCAGCCCCGAGATCAGATAGGCGGGGTTCGTCGCCTGCGCCAGCCGGGGCAGCGCGACGGCCAAGGGCTGGGTTTCAGGATCCGTCAGCACGATCAGAGGCCAGAGGAACTCCTTCCACGCCGACATGATCGCCAGCAGCGAGACCACCGCGATGATCGGCCGTGACATCGGCAGGACGATCCGCCAGAAGATCGTGAACCAGCCGGCGCCGTCGATCTGCGCGGCCTCGAAGAGCTCCCGGGGAATCTCCTCGAAGAACTGCTTGACGAGAAGGATCGTGAACGCGTTCGCCCCCGCGGGCAGCCACACCGCCCACGGTGTGTCGGTGATCCCGAAGCCGAGGAGCGGGAGGTCGAGCACCGTCAGGTACAGCGCGATGAGTGTGACGGTGGCCGGCACGAAGAGCGTCACCAGGAAGGCGCCGTAGACGAACCGGCCGTACCAGGGCCGGATCACCGCAAGGGCGAATCCGGCGGTGGTCGACACGACGAGCTGCACCACCCACGAGCCGAGCACGAGGACCACGGTGTTGCCGAGGTACAGGCCGATGTCGAGCAGGTTCCACGCCGTGGGGATGTTCTCCCACAGCGCCGGCTCGGGGATCAGGCTCAGCGGACGATTCACCAGATCGCTCGTCGTAGAGATCGCGGCGCGCAGCATCCATATCAGCGGGATCGCACCGAAGCCGATCAGCCCCGCGAACAGCACGACATGCACCAGTCGCCATCCGGTCCCCACGGCGGGGCGGCGCCAGTCATGCGCCGAGAGGATGCCGCGGTCACGGGGCTCGGCGCCGGCACGCCGTCGGCGGACGGTGAGGGGCGGCGGGGTCATCGGGTGCTCCAGGATCGGGTGAGGCGAAGGTAGACGGCAGACACGAGCACCAGGACGATCGCCAGCAGGACGCTCAATGCGGTCGCAACGCCGTAATTGCCGAAGAGGAACGCGTAGCGGTAGATCATGAGCATCACCGTGACCGTCGCGTTCGCCGGGCCGCCGTCGGTCATCACGTAGGGCTCGGTGAACACCTGGATGGCGCCGATGATCTGCAGCAGCAGGAGGATCAGGATGACGCCGCGCATCTGCGGGAGGGTCACGTGCCAGACCCGCCGCCACACCGATGCGCCGTCGAGCTCAGCAGCTTCGTACAGCTCGGTGCTCACACCGGTGAGGGCGGCGAGATAGATGAGGATGGCCGTGCCGGCCCCCGACCACGTCGCCACGATGACCAGGCTCGGCATCGCGAGTTCCGCGGACTGCAGCCACGGCAGCGGCCCGAGCCCGACCAGCGCGAGCATGCTGTTGGCGACACCTGACTCGCCCGGCGCGAAGAACACCTTGAACAGCAGCACCGCGACCACCGGCGGGATGACGACGGGAAGGTAGGCCAGCACGCGTGCCACCGTGCCGCCACGACGCAGCTCGGACATGAGGACCGCGCAGAGGAGTGGGATCGGCAGCCCGATCGCCAGCGAGAGGACGGTGAACCACAGCGTGTTCAGCGCGGCCTTCGGCAGGAGGGGGTCGGCGAACAGGACCTCGAAGTTGCGCCATCCGACCCACTCGGCGGGGGTGACGAGATTGGTCTCCTGGAAGGCCAGCAGCGCGCTCTGCGCGATCGGCCACCATGCGAAGTAGGCGAACACCACGAGCGCCGGCAGCAGGAAGACCAGCGCCGCCAGGGCCGCACGGTGGCGCATGGACATCGCGCGACGCGGTGGGCGGGCGTCGCCCGCCTGGGCGGCACGGTCCGCGACCGCACCGCCCAGGCGCTCGGGAGCCATGGTCATGACCCGTGCTGCGCGAGGATCGTGTCGATCCTGCTCTCGGCGTCGGCCAGCAGGGCGTCGATGTCGGCGTTCGGATCGGTGAGCACGGCCTGCACCACCGGATCGAGCGCGGCGTAGATCTCCTGTGATGCGACCACCGGCTCGGGAACGTACTCGAACTCGGAGAGCGACGCGACGTACGGTGCGAAGTTCTCGACCGGGACGTTCACGAACTCGTCGATCGCGTCCCGATACGCGGCATAGGTCTCGTCGCTGAAGATCGGCAGCACCGGTACACCGACGGGCAGTCCGTCAGCAGCCGACGCCTCCGCGGTCTCGGCAGCCACATCGAAGTCGTAGTTCGGGCGGAGTGCCCGGTACTCGATCCACTTCACCGCGGCCTCCTTCTCGGCCTGGGTGGCGTCCGCGCTCACCATGAGCACCGTGGCGCCGGCGAGGGTGGCATCCGCACCGCCCTGCGGCATCGGCCCGGCTCCGAACGCTTCCGGGTCCCCACCCTGGGCGATGTAGTTGGGATAGACGTCCGGGGGTGCCGACACCCACATTCCGACGTTGCCGGCCGTGAAGTCGGCGACGAGGTCCTCCTGCTTGCCGAGGACGTTGTCGCCGAGCGAGTCGTCCTCCCACCGCATCTCCTTCCACAGCTCCAGCACGTCGCGTGCGGGGTCGTCATCGAACGACGCCGACCACGTGCCGTCAGCGCCCTGCTCGATCATCGAGCCGCCGTTGGTGTACGTGTACCCGGTGAGATGCCAGCCCCCGCTGTTGTTGGTGCTGATCTCGCCGAAGCCGGTCTTTCCGGTCTTCTCCGAGATCTGCGCGGCGTACTCGCGCACTTCGTCCCAGGTGGTCGGCGGGGAGTCGGGGTCCAGTCCCGCCTGCTCGAAGAGATCACGGTTGTAGACGAGGCCGAACGCATAACTCTTCTCCGGGATGCCGTAGACGGCGCCATCCCGCTCGAGGAACTGCATGACCCGGGGGTTCAGCTCGTCGAAGCCCTCGATCTCGTCGGTGACGTCGGCGAGGTCGGCCACCTGCCCGCGTTCGATGAGCGCGGGGGGTTCGGTGAGGGGCACGCGGAGCAGCGTCGGCGCACTGCCGCCCGCGAGTCGCGTGGCGAACGTCTTCGCGTCCCACGGCACATCGGACGCTTCGATGGTGATGTGCGGGTTCGCCTCTTGGAACTCCTCGACCTGGCGCTCGAAGAGAGCGAGCGCTGCGGTGTTGGTCGCCGCCGGCTTGCCCATGATCGTGATCGTCACGTCTTCGGGCTCACCGGCGGTTGTCGGGTCGGGGTCGCCGCCCGAAGTGCTGCTGCAGGCCGCTGTGCCTGCGAGCAGCGGAACAGTGATGAGCGCGGCGAGGAGCCGGCGCGTTCGCTGGTGCATGTTTCCTCCGATAGGGACAGGTGCGGCGGTGCCGCGTTTCGCGGACGGCGGGATCAGAGGATCCGGTGACACTCCGTCGTGCTTCGTGGCCAGTATGTGGGCTGGATTTGCGTTACGCAAGCTTTTGTCACGTTTTCTTAAGTTGAACTTTCTAACTTGTGAATTATGAGAGGTTTGTGATGTGATCTCGACATGGCATCGACGTCTCCCAGTCGCCCCCCAGCGCTCGTCGCGATGGGCGCCTCCGCGTTCGCGGACCTCTTCGACGCGCCGCGACTCGCCTCGCTGCGCGAACTCACGGAGTTGGAAGAGCCGGTCCGCGTCGACGATCTGACCTCGCCACACGCCGTCGCCCGCCTGCGCGACGTCGAAGTGCTCGTCACGGGGTGGGGCGGGCCGAGGCTCGGACCCGAAGTGCTGGCCACAGCTCCGCGCCTCCGCGCGATCCTGCACGCGGGCGGGTCGGTCAAAGGACAGATCAGCCAGGCCTTCTGGGACGCGGGCGTGATGGTCACGAGTGCGGCCGACGCGAACGCGATACCGGTCGCGGAATTCACGGTGGCCACGATCATCCTCGAAGCGAAGCGCGTGGCCGCGTACATCGACGGTTACGCCCGAAGCCGCGACGTCGCGGGCGCGTGGCGGGCCGACGTGCCTCCCGCCCTCGGCTTCGGCGGCACGGTCGGCATCGTCGGTCTCTCGCGGGTGGGCAGACGCGTCGCCGAGCTGCTTCGCGCCTTCGATCTCCGGGTGCTGGCGGCAGACCCCTTCCACGATGCGCGGAGTGCGGCTCTCGCGGGCGCCCAGCTGACCGGTCTCGATGATCTGCTCGCGCAGAGCGACATCGTCACGATCCACGCCCCCGAGCTTCCGGAGACTCGCCATCTCATCGATGCGCGGCGTCTGGCGCTGCTGCGGCAGGATGGCGTGCTCATCAACACGGCGCGCGGCTCCCTCGTCGACTCGGAGGCTCTCATGGCCCGCTGCCGCGCAGGCACGCTGCGCGCGATCCTCGATGTGACCGAGCCCGAGCCGCTTCCTGCCGACTCCCCGCTCTTCACCACCCCGGGCGTGGTGCTCACACCGCATATCGCGGGTGCCATGCATGCCGAGACGCACCGACTCGCGGATGCCGTCCTCGAGGAGCTGCGGCGCCTCAACGAGTCTCAACCGCCGCTGCACCGTGTCGATCGAGGGAGCCTCAGCCACATCGCTTGATCGATCTTGAGCGATCTCGAAAATCCTGTTCATTCTCGTGAGGAACGTTAGTCTGAGCATGGCCACGGCGACGGGAGGGCGAGATGCTGGCAGCAGAGCGGCGCGCACGCATCCTGGAGCTCGCCCAGCAGGACGGCGCCGTCAGCATCGCGCGGCTGACGGCGGATCTCGGCGTCTCCCATGTGACCGTGCGACGCGACCTGGACACGCTCGTCGCCGAGAATGCCCTCGACAAGGTGCGCGGCGGCGCGATGCTCCCCACCGGACATGTCACTCCTCCGCGGACATCGTCAGCGACGATCGGCGTCGTCGTCCCGACGTCGTACTACTACCGGTACGTCGTCGAAGGCATCGGCGACGCGCTCGACGGGATCGGCGAGTTCAAGCTCGTGATCTCGGAGTACGACCTCGACGTCGAGTATCGCCTCGTCGAGGAGCTGGTCGAAGCGGGCGTCGACGGACTGCTGTGGGTTCCCACGGTGTCGGAGGTCGAGGAAGCTCCGGACTTCGCCGCCTTCACCTCCGCGCTGAGCGTTCCCGTCGTGTTCGTCGAACGCGAGACTCCAGGCGGCGGGCTCGCGATCGTCTCCTCGGTCCGCTCGGCGCACGAGCGCGGCGTCGTCAGCGCGCTCAGGCATCTGCGCGAACTCGGCCATCGCCGGCTCGTCATGGTCAGCCGCGGCAGTTCGCAGAGCGCCGAGTTCGTGCGGCGCGGCTGGCGCGATGCGATCGAGCGACTGGATTTCGATCCTGAGAGCGTCATCCTCGGACCGCGGGAGCTGGGAGCCGGCCCGACGTGGGAGCGCGGGAGCGCAGATGTGGTACTCGACACCGTGGAGAGGCTCGGCGCCACCGCGGTGTTCAGCCACGGCGACGAGAATTCGCTGTTCGGACTGGTGCAGAATGCGCGCAGTCGTGGGCTCTCGGTGCCCGGAAAGCTCTCGATCGTCGCGTACGACGACGACGTGTCGGCCCACGCAGACCCGCCCATCACCGCTGTCGCGCCGGATCGGCGGCGGGTCGGCGCCCACGCCGTGCGGATGCTGCTGGATCTCATCGACCATGGCACGGCAGAACCGCCCCTGCAGCTCCAGGTCGATCCCCGGCTGATCGTGCGCGCGTCCACCGCGCCGCCCGCCTGAGGATTCGGCCAGGAAACCGTTTCCCAATTCCTGCAGCGAACCGGACACAGGGCCTAGACTCTGGGCTGTGAGTGACATCACCGCGCCGACCCGAGGCGCAGCCACCCTTCACGACGTCGCCCGCGTGGCCGGCGTCTCGCTCGCCACCGCCTCGCGCGTGCTCAACGGCTCGACCCGCAAGGTGGCCGAGAGCTACCGCGAGAGGGTCGAGGCCGCCGCCGAGCAGCTGGGCTACTCGGCAAACCTCTCCGCGCAGGCCACGGCGCGCGGCACCTCCGCGATCGTCGCGCTGCTGGTCGCCGACATCGCCGACCCCTACTTCGGTCAGCTGGCCTCGGGCGTCGCGCGCGGTGCAGACGAGGCGGGCCTGGTGGTCACCATCGCGATCACCGAGCGAGACCCGCAGCGCGAGGTGAAGCTCGTGCGCGCGCTGCGGGGCCAGCGCCCACGCGGCCTCATCCTCGCGGCATCCCGCGTGGAAGGACCGGACGCGGTCGGCCTCCAGGGCGAGCTCGACGCCTTCTCGAACATGGGCGGCAGGGTCGTCGTGGTCGGGCCGGGCGGCGGCGCCGCGCGCTCGGTCGCCGTCGACAACCACGGCGGCGCGACAGCGCTCGGCACCGCACTCGCCGGACTCGGCTATCGCGATGCGATCGTCGTCGCAGCGTCCGAGGGCATCCGCACGTCGGACGACCGACTCGCCGGGTTCTCCGAGGGCTTCACCGCGGCCGGCGGCACGATCCGCGAGGTGCGTCGTGTCGGCTTCACCCGTGACGCGGGGTACGAGGCAGCCGCCGACCTGCTCACCGGCGACATCCCGGCCGGCACGCTGATCTTCGGCATCAGCGACGTGGTCGCCATCGGCATCATGTCGGCCGTCCGCGACGCCGGACGCCAGGTGGGCGCCGACATCGCCGTCGCCGGCTTCGACGACATCGCGACGGGTCGCGACATCCGTCCGGGTCTGACGACCGTGCGGGTGCCGCTGGAGGATCTCGGCCACCGCGCCCTGCGCGCCGCGACCGACCCGGAGTGGGAGGCCGACGAGCCTCAGCTTCCGCTCGAGGTCATCGTCCGCGGCAGCACCCCGAAGCGCTGACGCCGCGGCCGACTCGTACCACCGACGCCCGTCGAGGTGCGCCTGGCGTGCCGCGCGCCGGGCTGCGGCATCCGTCCCTCCGCTCACCCGAGATTCGGACATCAGCCGGGTGAAGGGCCGCTGCGCCCGAAACGCCCGAGTCCCGGCAGAACACCGAGCGCCGGCATCCGCCCGAACGCGGAGACCTGCCGAATGTCGGAGCCCCAGACCCGAAACAGCCGAGTCTCAGCGGATCTCCCAACCCCGGCGGACCCGCGTCTCGGCAGATCTTGCCGTCACGGCAGCGGCGCACGGCAGGAAGCGTTTCCTCGCCGGTTAGGCTGAGCCGACGGTGAGGAGCTGCATGACCCGACGCAACGACGGAACGGCGCGCGTCACGATCGCCGATGTCGCAGCGCGAGCGGGGGTGTCGCTGTCGACCGTCTCGCGGGCGCTGAACGGCAACCCCACGGTGGATCCCGCCCTGACGGAACGGGTGAAGGATGCCGCGGCCGCCCTCGACTACACCGCGAGCCCCGTGGCGCGCAGCCTCGTGCTCGGCCGCACGCAGACCGTCGCGGTCATCGTGCCCGACCTGGGCAACCCGACGTTCCAGGCGATCCTGCGGGGGCTCAGCCGCGCCGCTGCGGCCGACGATTACCACGTGCTCGTCGCCGACTCGGCGGAGTCGGTCGAGGAGGAGCGGGTGCTCGCCGGTGCCACCCGGCGGCGCACCGACGGGGTGATCCTGTGCTCGCCCCGCCTTCCGCAGGATGAGCTCGACCGGCTCGTCGGCGGCCTGCGGCCGGTCGTCCTGATCAACCGCACCTCCGGCGAGGTGCCGTCGGTGCGGGCCGACTACGGAGGTGCGCTCACTGACGAACTGGCCCATCTCCATGGGCTGGGGCACCGGCGCATCGTGTTCCTGGCGGGCGCGCCGCGCAGCGTCGCGAACGCCGCCCGGCTCGAGGCGATCGCCGCGTTCGTCGCGGCCCACCCCGACACCGAGATCGCGGAGTTCCCCTGCGGCGTGGACTTCGAGGCCGGCGCCGCCGCGGGTGCAGCCGTGCTCGCGTCCGGCGCCACGGCTGCGGTCGCCTTCAACGACCTCGTGGCGATGGGGCTGCTGAGTGCGGTGCAGGCGAGCGGATGCCGCGTCCCCGGCGACCTCTCCATCGTGGGGTTCGACGACATCCCGTTCGCGCAGTACACGACTCCCCCGCTCACCACGGCGGCGGTTCCCGCGGCGGACCTCGGTGCCCGCGCCTGGGAACGGATGCGTGAGCTGCTCGAGGGCGCCGAGCCGGGGCATCCGCTCACCGTCCTGCCGAAGGTGACGGTCCGCGGCTCGACCGGCCCCGCCGCAGACGCCCGCCGCTAGGGGTGGGTGAGCGCGGGCTCGTCGGGGAGGTCGCCGCCGCCCACGTTCTCGGAGCGGGCAGCGTCTTCGCGCACCTCGTCCGTGACGGCGTCCGTGGGCGCGCCCTCGTCGGGGGCGGCGTCGTCGGAGTGCTTCTTGTGCGGCATGTTCAGATCGCTCATGTCTTCGCCTTCCTTTCGCTCCAGCCTGTGCCGCCGGGCATGGGTGCTCCAGCGGGTTGACACCTGGCCGTCGCAGGGATCACGGATCACGGCCGCGTCCGCGCCCCAGACGAGCCGATCCTCGCTGGAACGCCCAGCACGCGTCAGGCACCCGCCCCAGGCCAGACGTCGCTGGGGCGTGATAGCCTGAGAAAACGTTTCCTGAAGGAGTGAGATGAGTCGCCGCCGGTATGCCCTCGTCGGTGCGGGACACCGCGCCCAGATGTACGTCGACGCCATCATCGGGCGCTATCGCGATGACGCTGAGCTCGTCGCCATCTGCGAGCCGAACCCCGTGCGCGCGCAGTACTACGTCGACCGCGTGGTCGAGGCCGGCTTCCCCGCCCCCGCCGTGTACGGTCCGGACGATCTCGAGGACATGGTCCGCGCCGAGCAGGTCGATCGCGTCGTGATCTGCGCCCGCGACGACCTGCATGCTCCGCTGATCGTCCGATCGCTGGATGCCGGGGCCGACGTCGTGGTCGAGAAGCCGCTGACGATCGACGGCCCGAGCGCGGCCGCCATCGAGGACGCCATCGACCGCACCGGCCGCGAGGTGGTCATCACCTTCAACTACCGCTACTCGCCGCGCAACTCGGCGCTGCGCCAGGTCATCCAGGACGGCACGATCGGCCGGGTCACCTCGGTCGACTTCTCCTGGGTGCTCGACACCAAGCACGGGGCCGACTACTTCCGCCGCTGGCACCGCGAGAAGGAGCATTCGGGCGGCCTGCTCGTGCACAAGGCCAGCCATCACTTCGACCTCGTCAACTGGTGGATCCGCTCGGCGCCGCGGCGCGTCTTCGCCTCGGGCGGACTGCGCTTCTACGGGGCCGAGAACGCGGAGGCCCGCGGCATCCGGAACCGACCCGAACGCGGCACCCATGATGGAGGGGACCCCTTCGAACTCGATCTGCGGGGCGATGAGCGGCTCAAGGCGCTCTACCTCGACGCCGAGCAGCACGACGGGTACCTGCGCGACCGCGACGTGTTCGGCGAGGGCATCACGATCGAGGACAACCTCGCCCTCGTGGTCGACTATGCCTCGGGTGCGACCCTCAGCTACTCGCTCAATGCCCACTCGCCGTGGGAGGGCTACCGCGTCGCCGTCAACGGCACCCTGGGCCGCGCCGAACTCGAGGTCGTGGAGCGCGGCGCCGTGCTGGCCGACGAGGGGCTGCACCCAGTGCTCGACCCGTCCGCGGTCGACGCCGGCAGCTCGGGGTCGCTGCGCCCCGAGGGCGAACGCCTCATCGTGCAGAAGCACTGGGAGGCTGCCTACGAGGTCCCCATCGTCGCCGCCGGCGAAGGCGGTCACGGCGGCGGGGACGAGCTGCTGCTCTCCGACGTCTTCGAAGGCCCTGGCGACGACCCTCTCGCCCGCCCCGCCGACTGGCGCGACGGCGTGCGCTCCATCGCGGTCGGCATCGCCGGCAACCGCTCACTCGGGACCGGGCTGCCGGTGCAGGTCGCCGAGCTCGGCATCCGCTTCCTCGCCGCCGACGCTGCGGGCGACGCCGCCCTCCACTCGACCGCCGTCGCGGGCTCACGCGCATGAGCCGCATCGCCGTCACCGGGGGCGCGGGACGCCTCGGACGCAGCCTCGTCGCAGGACTCGCCGCGGCCGGCCACGAGACGGTGTCGCTCGACCGCGCCGTCTCCGACGCCGTCGAGCTGCAGGGACTCGAGCAGATCGCGGTCGACCTGACCGACACGGATGCCGCGACCCGCGCGATCGCCGGCACCCGGGCCGACGCGCTCATCCATCTCGCCGCCATCGCGGTGCCGTTCAGTGCACCCGAGGAGGTCATCCTCCGCACCAACGCGACGATGGCGCTCACGGTGATGACGGCGGGAGTCGCCGCCGGCATCCCGAAGATCGTGACGGCGTCCAGTCCCACCGTGCTCGGGTACGGGGCACCGAAGGGCTGGCTGCCCGACCGCCTGCCGCTCGACGAGGAGACGACGCCGAAGCCGTGGAACGCCTACGCGCTGTCGAAGCACCTCGCCGAGCAGACGATGGCCATGCTCGCGCGCCAGACCGGCGACACGACGCGATTCGCCGCCTTCCGTCCCTGCTACGTCATCGCTCCCGAAGAATGGAAGGGCGCACCCACCCAGCAGGGCCACACGGTCGCCGAGCGCCTCGCCGACCCTGCCCTGTCGGCCCCGGCCCTGTTCAACTACGTCGATGCCCGCGACGTGGCGACCTTCATCGACACCCTGCTGGCGGCGCTGCCCGGCATCCCGAATGCCGAGGTCTTCTTCGTCGGCGCCGACGATGCGCTGGCGCGCCGGCCCCTTGCCGAGCTGCTTCCACAGTTCGTGCCGGGCACGGAAGAGCTCGCCGCGGAATTGACCGGCACCGCTCCGGCGTTCTCCAACGCCAAGGCCCGCCGCGTGCTCGGCTGGCGCCCCGCCCACAGCTGGCGAGGCGAGCTCGGCGAACCGCCCTTCGGCGACACTCCCGACTCCGACCCCGCACTCGCCCCCTCCCCCGACCTCGCCCGAAAGGACGTGCTGGCGTGAACTTCGACGGCATCCTCTTCTTCCCCGTCACCCCGTTCGACACCGACGGCCGCATCGACGAGGACCTGCTGCGGCAGCACCTCGACACCACGCTCGCGCACGCGCCCGGTGGCGTCTTCCCGGCGTGCGGCACCGGCGAGTTCCATGCCCTGTCCACCGAGGAGGCCACCCGCGTCGTGCAGGTGGCGACCGAGACCGTCGCCGGCCGCGTTCCCGTCGTCGCGGGCACGGGCGGACCCCTCGGCCACGCCACCGCCCTGGCGCGTGCCGCCGCCGACGCCGGCGCCGACGCGCTGCTGGTGCTGCCGCCGTACCTGGTCGGCGGTCCACAGGCGGGACTCGTCGCGTACGTCGAGGCGGTGGCTGCGGCATCCGATCTTCCCGTCGTGATCTATCACCGGGCCAACGCGCAGTTCTCGGTCGACTCCGTGCGCAGGCTCGCACGCAACCCCAAGGTCGTCGGCTTCAAGGACGGCGTCGGCGATGTCGGCCTCGCCCAGCAGATCGTGCGCGCGGTGGCGGCCGAGGGACGCGACGACTTCGCCTTCTTCAACGGCCTGCTCACCGCCGAGCTCACGCAGGGGGCCTACCGCGGCATCGGCATCCCGCTGTACTCGTCGGCGGCGTTCGCGATGATCCCCGAGGTCGCGAACGCGTACTACCGCGCCTACGTCCGCGGCGACGAGGCGCGACGCGCCGCCCTCATCGACGGCTTCTACTCGCCGCTCGTGCAGCTGCGCGACGAGACCCCGGGCTTCGGCGTGTCGCTCATCAAGGCCGGCCTGCGCCTGGGCGGCCTGCCGGTCGGCTCGGTGCGCGCACCGCTGGTGGACCCGACTCCCGCACAGGAGCAGCGCCTCGCCGAGATCCTCGAGGCAGGACGCGCGCTGCTGTGATGACGGCTCCCGAGTCCCCGACGATCGCCGCGTTCGACACGCGGCTGATCCGCGTGCCGCTGACCCGGCCGTGGGGCGCCGAGGTCACCTCGGTCGGTGTGATCGCGACGCACGTCGTCCGCTCCGACGGCGCCGAGGGCTGGGGGTTCGCGTGGACGCCGCAGATCGGCGCCGAGGCGGTGCACGCGCTCCTGGCGCACGACATCACGGCGTTCGCGATCGGCCGATCCGCCGACCCGGGCGCCGAGTGGCGCGCGCTCTGGCAGCACCTCCACGAGGCCGGTGGCGGGGGCCTCACCACCATCGCGCAGGCCGGCCTCGATCTCGCGCTGTGGGATGCCGCGACCCGCGCCGCCGGCACCTCGCTGACCGGCTTCCTCGGCGCACAGCGCGAGAGCGCCAGGGCCTACGGCTCGGGCGTGAACCTGCACTACACCCAGGACGAGCTGGTCGCCCAGGTGCGCCGCTGGGTCGACGCCGGGTTCGACGCCGTCAAGGTCAAGGTGGGCAAGCCCGACGTCGCCGAAGATCTCGACCGCATGCGCGCCGTGCGCGAAGTGCTCGGCCCGGATCGCGCGCTCATGATCGACGCGAACCAGCGCTGGGAGCTCGACCGTGCGACCCGGTCGCTCGAGGTGCTCGCGGAGGTCTCGCCCGCCTGGATCGAGGAGCCCCTGCGCGCCGACGATCTGTACGGCCACATCGAGCTCGCCAGGCGTCTCGCCGCATCGAGCGGTACCCCCATCGCGGTCGGCGAGAACGTGCACAACGTGTTCCGCTTCGACGACTTCCTCCGCACCGGCGCCGCGCAGATCGTGCAGCCCAACGTCGTGCGCGTCGGGGGCATCACGCCGTTCCTCGGCATCGCGGCGATCGCCGCCGAATACGGCGCGGCCCTGCACCCGCACCTGCTGCCCGAGCTGTCGAGCCAGCTCGCCCTGTGCCTGCGCGCCGTGCCGGGCGTCCCCGAGCCGATGGTCGAGGACGTCGAGGACGCCGGCTTCGGCGCCCTCGGCGCCCTCGTCGACCCGTCGCCCATGCGCATCTCGGACGGCGTCCTCACCGAGGTCGACCACGCCGGTCTCGGCATCCGCTTCTCATAACCCCACTGCACGCTTCCGGAGGAGTCTCATGACCACCGCCCTCACGACCACCAGCACCACCGAGCTCGACGCGCTCGCCGCCGCCGCGGCCGCGGCTGCACCCGTCTGGCGGGCAGCGGATGCCGCCACCCGCGCATCGTGGCTGCGCGCGGCCGCCGACGCGCTCGACGCGCACGCCGACGAGCTCGTCGAGATCGCCGACCAGGAGACGCGCCTGGGCGCCACGCGACTGCGCGGCGAGGTGGGCCGCACGACGGGCCAGCTGCGGCTGTTCGCGAGCGTCGTCGAGGAGGGCTCCTACCTCGAGCTCACCATCGACGACGCGGACGCGGCGGCGACGCCCCCGCGACCCGAACTGCGCCGCATGCTCGTCGGTGTGGGGCCGGTGGCGGTGTTCTCGGCCTCGAACTTCCCCTTCGCGTTCTCGGTCGCCGGCGGCGACACGGCATCGGCGCTCGCCGCCGGCAACCCGGTCATCGTGAAGGCGCACTCCGGACACCCCCGCCTGTCGGAGCGCACGGCGGCGATCGTCTCCGCCGCGCTCGTCGAGGCCGGGGCCCCCGAGGGGTCGCTGGCGCTCGTCGAGGGTCGTGAGGCGGGCAACGCGCTGGTGCAGCATCCGGTCATCCAGGCCGCGGGCTTCACCGGCTCGCTCACCGGCGGCCGTGCGCTCTTCGACCTCGCTGCCGGACGCCCCGACCCCATCCCGTTCTACGGCGAGCTCGGCTCGGTCAACCCGGTCGTGATCACCCCTGCCGCCGTGGCCGCCCGGGGCGAGACGCTCGCCCAGGGGCTCGTCGGATCGTTCACGCTCGGCGTCGGCCAGTTCTGCACCAAGCCCGGCGTGGTCTTCGTGCCGGACGGCGCCGGTTTCGAGGATCTCGTCGCGGGCTTCGCGACGGGCGCCTCGGGTGGGCCGCTTCTCACCGACCGCATCACGGCGGCGTTCCCGTCGGGCATCGAGCACCTCGAGGCCGACCCGTCGGTGACGGTCGTCGCACAGGGACTGCCCGCCGAGGAGGGGTCGGCCCGGCCGGTGGTGCTGTCGACGGATGCCGCGGCCGTCGCCGCCCGCCCCGAGACGCTCCTCGAGGAGTGCTTCGGCCCGGTCACCCTGCTGGTGCGCTACTCCTCGGACGACGAGCTGCACGCCGCCCTCGAGGCGGTGCCGGGTTCGCTGACCGCGACGCTGCACTCCGAGCCGTCGGACGACGTCGCGAGCGTGCTCGAGGTGCTGACCCGCAAGGCCGGCCGGATGCTCTTCGCCGGGTGGCCGACGGGCGTGGCCGTGACATGGTCCCAGCAGCACGGCGGCCCGTGGCCGGCGACGACCTCGCTGCACACCTCGGTCGGCGCGACGGCGATCCGCCGCTTCCTCCGCCCGGTCGTGTTCCAGGATGCGCCCGAGGCGCTGCTGCCCGAGGTGCTCCGCGACGCCACGCTCGAGCGCCTCCCGCACCGCCGCAACGGGGTACTGCGGGTGCCCTGACGCGGCCTTCGTCTCGGTCGCTGGCGCTGCCTCACTCAGGGACCGGGCACGGCCACGTCGTCGCGGGTCAGCGAACGGCGAAGGCGCGGGCGAGTACCGCTCCTGCCTCCGTGAGCCACCGCGCGGGATCCTCCATCGCGGCGCCGCTAGAGCCCGCGAGCTCGGTCAGCGACGCTGTGGCGGCGAAGCCCGACGTGTCGGCATCCGCCGTGATGCGGCCCGCCACGAGGGCTACCGGCACGCTCGCGGCCGCAGCCACGGCGCCGACGTGGGCCGGGACCTTGCCGGCAGCCGACTGCCCGTCGTACGAGCCCTCACCGGTGACGACGACGGATGCCCCGCCGACCGCGGCGTCGAGCCCGACCAGCTCCGCGACCGCGGCGGACCCCGGCACGAGCGTGGCACCCCACGCCAGCAGCCCGAAACCGGTGCCGCCGGCCGCGCCCGCGCCCGCGGCATCCGGATCCGCGTCGACCAGTGCAGCCAGGCGCGCCAGCCCTGCGTCGAGCTCGCCGACCTCACTGCGACTCGCGCCCTTCTGCGGGCCGAAGACGGCGGCAGCGCCGCGTTCGCCGAGGAGCGGGTTGGTGACGTCGCTGAGCACCGTCGCCCCGTGGGACGGGAGCGGCGCGAGTCCCGACAGGTCGGCCGCCGACACCGGGCCGAGGCCGCGCGCGCCGTCCGCGATCGGCGAGCCGGCGGCATCCGTGAATCGCGCCCCCAGGGCCGTGAGCATGCCGGTGCCGCCG
This sequence comes from Microbacterium sp. ZW T2_14, assembly GCF_044987405.1. NCBI lineage: Bacteria > Bacillati > Actinomycetota > Actinomycetes > Micrococcales > Microbacteriaceae > Microbacterium > Microbacterium sp. ZW T2_14. The sequence continues at coordinate 15,131 of NZ_JBJDRK010000076.1, forward strand.
TCGGTGGACGAGCTCGACCCGATGCCCAGCACGAGCCGCGACACCCCGTGGGCGAGGGCGTCGGCGATCGCCTCGCCGAAGCCGCGCGTGTGCGCATCGAAGGCCCGGAGGCGCGGCGGCGTGCCGAGCAGCTCGATGCCGCTGGTGTTCGCGAGCTCCACGACGCCCGTGCCGTGCGGCGCATCGGCGGTCGGTGGAAGCAGGACCCAGGATGCCGCCACCGGCGTGCCCTCCGGACCCGTCACGGTCACCGGCATCCGGCGGGCGCCCGGCACCGCCGCCGCGAACGCGTCCACCGTGCCCTCACCCCCGTCCGCCATCGGCAGCAGCCGCACCTGGTCGGAGGGGCGCTCGGTGCGCCACCCCGTGGCGAGGGCGGCGGCCGCGGCCGCGGCTCCGATCGTGCCTTTGAACGAGTCGGGCGCGATCACGATGGTGCGGGCCATGGCGTCATTCTCCTCGGGAGTGCGGGCGAGTCACTCGCGCGGGCGGGGACCGGACGGAGACATTCGCGGGAAAGCGTTATCCTGGCGATCATGGTATCCATGGACTCAGCGGAAACCCAGCCCGTGCGCCCTCGCGCGACGGTCGCCACCGGCACCGGGCGCTACGCCGACCCGTGGCATCCGTTCCCCGAGACGTCTGCGCGCATCGCCGCAGCACTGAGCGACGACGGCTGGGACGTCACGATCGACGACGATGTCGACCACGCCCTCGCCCACCTCGACGGCGTCGACCTGCTCGTCGTCAACGCCGGCGACCCCTGGCGCCACGGAGACGTCGAACTCGAGCACTTCGCCGACCCGGCCGCCGACGCAGGGCTGACGGCCGCGATCGCCCGCGGCATCGGCATCCTCGCCGTGCACGCCTCGCTGTCGACGCTGCGCGACCATCCCGCCTGGCGTGAGGCCATCGGCGGCGAGTGGGAACCCGGACGCTCCTGGCACCCGCCCATCGCGGACGCCCACGTGCGGGTGGTCGATGCCGATCACCCGGTGACCGACGGGATGCCGGGGATCGACGTGTTCGACGAGCGCTACAGCGACCTCGCCATCGACGACGGAGCCCAGGTGCTCGCCGAGCACGACGTCGACGGCACCGCCCACGCGGCGGTCTGGGTGCGGGAGCAGCCGACCCGCGCCGTCGTGTCGTCGCTCGGTCACGACGCGCGTGCGTACGACTCCCCCGAGCTCGTCCGGCTGATCCAGCGTGCGGCGCGCTGGGCGGCGCCGGTCTGACGCCTCCCGACAGCTCGGGGCGCCACCACCAGGCGGGTGCGGCGTGCGTGCCGCGCGCGCCTGGTGGTGGCGCCCCGAGCTGTCG
>NZ_JBJDRK010000077.1:0-15027 GCF_044987405.1 Microbacterium sp. ZW T2_14
CTCCGGGCGCGGCCCGCCGACGTGCAGCAGCCGCGATCGCGCGATCCACCCGGCGAGCGCCCCGATGGCGATCGGCAGCAGTGCGAGCAGCAGCAGCCATGACGTGGTCGAGTCGGGCACGGCACCGAGCACCGGGAGACCCGGTACGACGCCCACCTGCGTGCCGGCGGGCGATACGGCGGTGCCCTCGCCGACCGCGAATCCCGGGCCGGCGACGAAGCTCAGTCCCCAGACGGCGAGGGTTGGAACGTAGGCGAGCTGAGCGATCGTGAGGACCGTGGCGCCGATCGCATCGACGTCGCCCGCCTGGAACAGCGCCACGATCTGGCCGGCGCGCGCGAAGAGCGCCACGGCCGCCACCGCGGCGCCGACGCCGATGAGGCCGACCACCACGACGGCCGCACCGCGCGCGATCAGCGCGGGCACGTCGCCCCACCCGTGCGGAAGGGCCTCCGCTCGGTCGCGCAGCCGCGCGATGGTTCCCGACCCGGCTTCCGACCACTCGGTCACGACCGCCGCGCCGAGCGCCGGCAGGGCGAACACGAGGGTGGGGATCAGGATCGCCTGCCACGTCTCGACGTGCGCGACGTCGTTCGCGCCGGTGAGTGCGGCGCCCGTCGCGAGTGCGGCGAAGACGAGGGTGGACGTGACGACGCCCGTGAGCCAGGCGTCCGCGTGCGAGGCGCGTGCGCCCGAGCGCGCGGCGAAGATCGCCGTGAACCCGGCGAACGCCAGCGGTGCGAGCGACAGGACGAACGATGCCGCCTCTGCGTCGATCCCGGCCGCGGCGAGGTATTCGGGCGGCAGCGCGATGTGCAGCGGCACGAGGTTGCCGAGCTGCCACACCGACACGGCCGACGGCCACAGCACTCCCCAGTCCGCACCGCCGCCGAACCCGAACACCCAGAGCAGGGTGAGAGGTGCGAGGGTCACCGCAAGGCCGACGGCCACCGCGATGGCGGCGTCGACGGAGGCAAGGAGGGCGACGATGAGGCGATGCATGCGCCATCGACCCTACTTCGAGGGTCGCGGCGGTCCTGGCTGCGTCCGCGCCGTGGTGCGGCATCCGTCCAGCGAATACTCAGGTTCGCGCGCGAAGGACTAACGTTTCAGGTCGGAGGTCCACACCCATGAGCACAGCCGCGTCCGCCGCATCGAACGCCCCCGCAGCGCCTGAGAACACCGAGCCGCCAGAGCCGAAGAACGCCTTCGACAGGTTCTTCGAGATCACCCGGCGCGGTTCGACGATCGGCACCGAGGTGCGCGGCGGTGTCGTCACCTTCGTGACGATGGCGTACATCGTCATCCTGAACCCGATCATCCTCTCGAGCGGGACGGATGTCGCGGGCAACACCCTGGGGTTCACCCAGGTGGCGGCGACCACGGCGCTCACCGCCGGCGTCATGACCGTGCTGTTCGGCCTGGTGACGCGCCTGCCGTTCGCCTTCGCCGCGGGTCTCGGCATCAACTCCTTCCTCGCGGTGTCCGTCGTCGGCCAGGTGACGTGGCCCGAGGCGATGGGCCTCGTCGTCATCAACGGTCTGATCATCGTGCTGCTGGCGGCGACGGGGCTCCGACGCATGATCTTCGACGCCGTGCCCATCCAGCTGAAGCTCGCGATCACGGTCGGCATCGGCCTCTTCATCGCGTTCATCGGGTTCGTGGACGCCGGGTTCGTCACCTCGACGGGGGCCTCCTCTCCCCCGGTGGGCCTCGGCGTGAACGGCTCGGTCGCCACGGTGCCCACGCTGATCTTCGTCTTCACCCTGCTGCTGACCGGCATCCTGGTGGCGCGCAAGGTCAAGGGCGGCATCCTCATCGGACTCGTCACCGGCACGGTGGTCGCGCTGATCGTCGAGGCGATCTGGAACATCGGCCCGAAGTTCGACGGTGACGAGGTCAACCCCGGCGGCTGGGGGCTCTCGGTGCCCGAGCTGCCGTCGTCGCTCGTCAGCGTGCCCGACCTGTCGCTGGTCGGGCAGGTCTCGTTCGGCTCGTTCGAGCGCATCGGCGTGCTCGCGGCCCTGATGCTCGTCTTCACTCTCGTGTTCACGAACTTCTTCGACGCGATGGGCACGATGACGGGCCTCTCCAAGGAGGCCGGCCTCTCCAACGAGAAGGGCGACTTCCCGCGCATCAAGTCGGCGCTCATCGTCGAGGGTGTCGGCGCGGTCGCCGGTGGATTCACGTCCAGCTCGTCGAACACCGTGTTCATCGAGTCCGGGGCCGGCATCGGCGAGGGCGCACGCACCGGGTTCGCGAACGTCGTCACGGGTGTGCTGTTCCTCGTCGCGATGTTCTTCACGCCGCTGGTCTCGATCGTGCCGACCGAGGTCGCGGCCTCCGCTCTGGTGATCGTGGGCGCGCTCATGATGTCGCAGATCCGGTTCATCGACTTCTCGGACTTCTCGATCCTGCTGCCGGTCTTCCTGGCCGTCACCGTCATGCCGCTCACGTACTCGATCGCCAACGGCATCGGCGCCGGGTTCATCTCGTGGGTCGTCGTGCGCTCGCTCTCGGGCAAGGCGCGCGAAATCAGCCCGCTGCTGTGGATCGTCGCGGCGGGCTTCGTGCTCTACTTCGCGCGCGGGCCGCTCGAGACCCTGCTCAGCTGAGACTCGAAGGGGACGGATGCCGCGGCCCTCGGCATCCGTCCCCTTCGGCGTTTCCGGTGGTGCGCTTCGACAGGCTCAGCGAACGGTTGCTGAGCCTGTCGAAGCATCGCCGCGACGGCTCAGCGCAGCGGGGTCCAGCCGGGCGGTGTCGGACCGTCGAAGGCCGCGCGCTCCGCGTCCGCCTGCGCCGACCAGCCCTGAGCGACGCCCACCCCGTCGAAGCCGCCCTTGGCCACGCGGAACCCGACGTCGTCGTGGTGCATGCGCGGTGCGCCGCCGCGGCGGGTCGAGGCGCGCACGCTCCACGCGTCATCGGCGAACCCGCCCCCGCGGAACACGCGGTAATCGGCATATCGGGCGGGATCGAGCAGGTCCCAGCACCACTCCCACGCGTTGCCGAGGGTGTCGAACAGGCCGTTGAGGTTCGGCAGCTTGCCGCCGACGTTCTGCGGGGCGGTCACGCCGTCGGCGCTCGTCCAGGCGATCTCGGCCAGCGGCCCGTACTGCGGGCCGGTGGAGCCGGCGCGGCACGCGTGCTCCCACTCGGCCTCGGTCGGCAGCCGGAATCCGTCGGCGTCCACGTGCCAGGTGACGTCCTCGCCGTCGAACGTGTACGCCGGGTCCAGCCCCTCCCACTCCGAGGCCGCGTTGCAGAACCGGATGGCCCGCAGCCAGCTCACGTCGGTCGCGGGCCGTCGCGGATGCGGGCCGGGCTCGCCCAGCAGCTCGGTCAGCTGCTCCTGCGTCACCGCGTAGACGCCGATCTCGAACGGCTCCAGCTCGACGCTCCAGCGGGCCTTCCGGCGCGCGTCGTGGAGCGTCACGGTGCCGCCCGGGATGCGGGCGAGCTCGATGTCGGTCACTCCTCGCGGGGCTCGAGCACGAAGATGGCGATCTGGCGGTCGGTCTTCGCCTGGTACTTGTCGTAGTCGGGCCACACGGCCGTCGCCCGCGCCCACCATTCGACGCGCTCGTCGCCCGCGAGCTCGCGGGCGGTGTAGTCCCGGCGGACGGCGCCGTCCTGCAGCTCGACGTGAGGCTGACGCCGCATGTTCTCGCCCCACTTGGGCTCGTCCGGCGCGCCACCCTTCGATGCGACCACCGCATACCGGCCGTCGTGCTCGACGCGCATCAGCGCCGTCTTGCGCAGCGCCCCGCTCTTCGCGCCGACCGTGGTCAGCACGATGATCGGCACGCCCCGCAGCGTGTTGGCCTCCTGGCCGTTCGAGGCCTCGTACTTCTCGGCCTGGCTGCGGGCCCATTCGGATGTGGACGGCTTGTACTCTCCGGTCAACGGCATGGCACCAGCGTAAAGGCGTGGCGCGCAGTGTCGGGTCGGGCGGCCCTATCGTCGAGGTATGCCGAACATGAGAGTCGAACTCCTCCCGGGGCGCACCGTCGACCAGCGTCGCCGCTTCGCCCAACTCGTGACCGATGCCGCCGTCGAAGCGCTCGGCGCCCGCCGGCAGGACGTGCGCATCATGTTCGAGGAGGTCGCCGCCGACTTCGTCGCCAACGGCGGCGTGCTCGCCAGCGAAGACGCCGACCGCGCCGGCCAGGTGTCGCGCTTCGGCGGCGGCGCCGCCGACTGACGCCGGCCGAGCCCGCACCGGCCTTCTTCTCTCGGTTCGGGGCGCGCGGCGTGCGTTTGGGGCGGGTCGCGCGCGCCCCGAACGCACGGCGTCCGCCCCGAACGCGAGGAAGTGGGGCTCCGTCGAATGCCACGGATGCCGCGAGGCGCGGCTTCCCGTGGCCGGCGGCTGACAGCCGCGGCGGCGCCGCCGACTGACGCCGGCCGCCGCGCGTCAGGCCTGACGGCGGCGGCGCGCGACCAGGAGCAGCAGGCCGAGGAGCAGGAGGCCGAGGCCCGAGAGCATCCAGCCCTGGAGGCCCTCGACGCCGGTCGCGGCGAGGTCGTCGCCATCGCTTCCGCCCGCGGACGCTGCCGGCTGACCGGCGTCACCCGGCTGACCGGGCTGGCCCGGCTGCTCCGGTTCGCCCGGCTCCTCGGGCTCTTCCGGCGGGTCGGCGGGCGCGTTGATGTAGACGTTGCGCGCTGCGGCGCCGTCATAGAGCGCGTCATCGCTGACCACGGTGTGGCTGACGGTCTCGACCACCATGCCCGGTCCGGGCTCGTTGCTCGGAGCCGCGGTCAGCAGCGAGGGGAACGGGTGCGGGTCGGTGGTCGGCAGCAGCCGGACGATGACCGTCTTCGGGCCCGTCTCGCCGATCTCGAAGATCAGCACCACCTGGTCGTGGAAGGTGACGCCGCCGTCGATCGAGACCTGCGCGTACGGGATGCCGCCGCCGTACGCCGCCGAGATCGTGATGTAGACCCGGGCCGTCGGCGGTGTCGACAGGGCGATCGTGTAGCTGTCGGTCTCCTTGACCCCGCTCTGCAGCGTGGTCGTGCCGTCGGATTCGACGATGACGACCTCGCCCGCTCCCGGCACCACGGGCGGGACCGGGATGACGAGCGGCGCCGGGGGCGCGGCATCCTCGGCTGTCAGCACCACGGGTGCAGGCAGCACGACCGGTGCGATCACGAGCGCCGGCAGCGGCACGTGGTACAGCTTCACCAGGAGCCCTGCCCCGAGGATCGCCCGGAGCGCGACGGCCAGCTCCGGCGTCGCGACCGTCGCCAGCACCTGCACCGTCGGCGTGCCCGCGCCGCCGTCGAGCGACAGGAACCCGTTCGCCCGGTAGCCGCCCGCGAGGAGGCGCACTGCGAGAAGCCGGAAGAGGTCGGCGCCGGTGGTCCCCTCGATCCGCAGCTCGGCGCGATGCCCGTTGATGAGGAAGCTGTCGGCACCCTCTCCGCCGTACAGCACCGCGGGGAAGCTGACGCCGGCGCTGGCGTTGCCGAACTCCGTCTCGACGGTCGCGAACGCACTGCCCGGCTGCACGTTCGGCTCGATGCGCGGCGTGGCGAAGAACTGCCCGACCACGAACGTGTCGTCGCCGTCGCCGCCGTACACCGTGGTGATGGCGCTGTTGTCGTCGAACACGTACACATCGTCGCCGTCGTAGCCGTTGACGGTCAGGCGCGCGTTGACGCCCTCGTCGTAGGCGATGGTCTCGGCCGTCCCCGCCCCGAGGTTCAGCTGGGCGACGAACGCGGCGTGACGCGCATCCGCGTGCTCGGCGATGCCCGCCAGCGCCCGGAACAGGAACAGGTCGGCGGCATCCGTCCCGTCGATCGTGAGGGTGTTGAGACCGGTGCGCGCCCCGCCGCCGCGCACGACGATGCGGTAGTCGTGCCCGGCGGCGTCGCCGGCGCCCCAGGTCTGGATGCGGAAGTCGTTGTCGCCGCCGTGACCCCACAGCACCAGCGAGTCGCGCACCTCGGTGCCGGCGAAGTCGTCGCCGAGGGCCGCGATGTGCGTGCCGGTCATCGTGTGCAGCCACCACACCTGGAACGAGTCGTCGCCCTGGAGTGCGAGCGGGTCGGTGGGGTCGTCGCCGAACGCCTCGGTGTGGCCGCCGAGCAGCGTCTCGAGGAAGAAGAAGTCGTCGTCACCGGCCGCGCCGAAGACCTGCATCGGACCGTTCACCACGGTGTGGTCGAAGGCGAAGAGGTCGTCCCCGGCGTCGCCGTGGACGAAGATCGGGCCGTTCACCACCGTGGCGTCGAACGAGAAGACGTCGTCGCCGAGGCCGCCGAAGACCCGGGTCGGTGCGCCGGTGACGGTGCCGCCGAAGTAGAGCAGCGACCCGCCGTCGAGGGCCGACGTCTTGCCGAACGAGGCGCGGATCGTCACCGTCGAGCCCTCGATGAGGGTGTCGAGCGGTGCGATGACATCCTGGCCGACCAGCAGCGTGACGTCGTCGCCGGCGACGATCCGCCCCTCGGTCACCGTCACGAGCTCGTCGATGGTGCGGCCCTCGGTGAGGAGGAAGAGGCTCTCGTCATCGCCGCCCGCTACGAACGGCACCGTGAGGCGCACATCGCCGGTGGTCGCCTCGGCGCGGAGCACGAGGAGCGATCCGGACGCCTCGGTCACGAAGACGCCCGTCGGCGGCACGAAGATCACCGCGTCGCCTGGCAGTGACAGCGCGTAGAGCCGTGAGCCCGTGCCGGTGTCGACCACCAGGTCCGCGGAGCGATCGGCGCTGTCGGTGCCGATGCGGCCCCCGACCGCGATGAGGTCGATGTCGCGCCCGGCCACGCGGACGGCCCCGGTCGGTGCATCCGCCTGGATGCCGCCCGCGCGGGTGCGCAGCGCGACGTCCGCGGTCAGGGACCGGGCGAGCGCGACGAACAGCGTGCCGGCCACCTGGTCGAGGAGGATGTCGCCCGCCGCCAGCGCGGTCAGCGATCCGCGCGCCGAGAGGGAGGAGCGGATCTCGAGGAAGTCCGGTGCCGTGTCGGTCGGGTCGGAGTCGGTGGGATCGATGTCGGGTCCGCCGATCCGGCCCGACACGAGACCCGCGATCATCACGATGCTCCGGCCCGCGACGCGCGGCGTGCCGTCGTCGATCGTGCCTTCGTCGAGGATCGACGCGGTGTCCTGCATCGTCTGCAGGTAGACGTCGTCCGCCGTCGAGGTGATGGTCCCGACGCGAAGGTCGGCGATCGTCTCGTAGTCCTCGACGAAGCCGTTGGTGTACAGCGTGATCTCGCCGTCGCCGTTCTGCGTCGAGTACTGCTGCGCCGGGAACCGCATGCTGAAGAGGGTCGCGTCCACGTTCGAGAAGACGACGAACGAGATGTCGGTGGCGAGGGAGGGATGCCGCACCACGATGTCGTCGCCCGCGCTCAGGTCGCTGAAGGTGTAGGCGCTGTCGTGAAGCTCGTTCACCGTGCCCCAGGCCACCAGCACCGGGTCGTCGAACCCACCCCACGGACCCGGGTCGGGGTGGAAGTACGTGTGGTACTGCCCCGTCGGCGGGACGGTCGTGTTCGACGGCGGGTGAGTGACGTTGACCTGCACCCAGTACGACGACATGACCGGCACGTCGGAGCCGGAGAGCGAGTCGTGAACGAGGAGGTCGATGTCGTCACCGGCGTGGATCGGGCCCAGCACGGGCTGGAAGGCGGTGCCGGCGTACGGCGAGCCGAGCGGCATCCGCGCCACGTAGGTGAGGTCGAGGACGACGTCGTCGCGGGCGTCGGCGACGAGCTCCACCGGGCGCGTCGGGTCGACGTCGTCGACGACATAGTCGCTCTGCACCAGCACGACGGGGATGGGGAGGCGCACGGGGATGCCGAAGAGCGTGAAGCTCGCGCCGATGGTGCCCTGGTTCGCGTGCAACTGCGCGATGTTGGTGCGGATGCTGCCCGCTCCCTGCGCCCAGATGTCACCGTGCTCGTTGATCACCCGCGTCGTGCCGATCGGGTTGTCGATGAAGCCCGCGAGCACGATGTCGGGCGTGCCCGGTCCGGTCCAGTTGGCGATGTCGACGAAGGTCGGGGTGAAGATGGGCCGGCCGATGTGGAAGCGGAAGTCCGTCGACACCTCGGCCTGCACGTCCACCGTGGCCCCGACGTCGTCGAGGTTGACGACGCTGATCCCGTTGACCCGCAGCAGCCGGCTCGAGTGGTTGTGCAGGCGGACGAAGTCGAACGTGTTCTGCACCTGCAGCGTGCCCCGGTCGCCCGTGAGGGTGCCGACCTGCGAGCCCGCCGGGTTGTTGATGAAGTAGGTCGCCGATCCGCCGCCGTTGTTCTCGATCGGGTCGACGACGATCTCGCGCCCCTCGGGGATCGTCTGACCCAGGATGTACACCGTGCCGAGGTCGTCGCGCACCGTGACGGCGTACTTCTTGACGATCCTGCCGGTGCTGTCGACGACGAGGGTCGGGTTCGGCGCGTGCAGCACGACGTCGGCGTTCCAGTCGATCCAGCGGTGCCTGTTGTCGTCGGCGCTGTTGTCGTCGCCGCCGAAGTCGATGAAGCCGCCGCCCGTCGACGCGCGCGGATCGACGACGACCTGCAGGTGCAGCGCCTCGACGCGGAGCGTGGCGGTGCGGACGCGGACGCCGGCCTCGCCCGTCACCGACGAGGTCGCGTTGTACCGGACGATCGCGTCGGCGTCGCTGTCGCCGCCGAAGCAGCCGCACGTCGCGCGGGCGTCGGCGACGAGTCGGAGGTCGAGGTGCTGCGCGCGGACGGTGACCGTCTGGTAGCCGATGATCTTCGCGCCGTCGACGAGGTGCACGTGTGCGTTCGAGGTGAGCGTGACCTCGGAGCGGGCGTCCGAGTCCTCGAACGCGCCGTCGCCGTTGGAGCGGTTGTGGTCGAGGAGGCTGGTCGTGATCATCTGCGCCGCGAGGGTGACGTTGTCGGCCTCGAGGTGCGCCGCGCCGCCCACCGTCAGCGTCGTGTCGTTGTTCGCGACGATGTGGCACGGGTCGCCGCCGCAGTCGCCGGACGTCGAGCTGCCGGCGAACGAGCCGCCCGAGGCGCCGGCGCGGAGCTCGGACTGCGTCGCCGTCGACGACGATGCGGCGATGTCGTTCCAGGCGGTGATGCGCCCGTCGAGGGTGACGTGCGACGTGGTGCCGAGGTCGGCGCGCGTCTGCGCCTCGGTGCCGTGGCCGAAGCCCCCGGCGCTGGAGTAGGCGTACGCGTTGCCGCTCGCGAGGGTGAGCGGATCGATCGTGACGCTGCCGCCGGTGCTCGAGAGGTCGGTTCCCGGGCGCACGGACACCGTCGTGGTGGCCGTGGCGCTGACCACGGCCCGGGCGTGGGTGATCGAGATGGCTCCGATGCCGCCGGATGTGCCGTCCGCGACGCCGGCTGCCGTGTTGAGTGCGTGCACGCCGATCTCGCCGCCGGCGACGATCCGCGCGCCGTCGCCGATCGTCAGGTCGAGGGTGGCGTCGACCACGACCCGGGGACGCGTCTCGCCGACCTGGATGAATCCGCCGCCCTCGCCCGCCACCTTCGCCTCGGAGTACGTGCCCGACGGCAGTGAGGGCGCCATCGTGGCGACCTGCAGGTGCTGTGTGCCGGTGCCCGCCGCCGTCAGATCGACCACGAGCTTTCCACCGCCCAGCGCCGGTCCCAGATCGACGACGGCCGGGACGAACCGGCTGGTGCCGACGCTGCCGTTCGCACCGAGCGGGAGGTGGAAGCAGACGCCCAGGAGTTCGACGAGCTTCAGCCCGAACGAGGTGGGCGTGGCGTCGCAGACCTCGTACACCCCGCCGTTCTGCAAGCCGGCGATGGGCTGCTGCCCCGGTGCGAACAGCTGGTGGATGACGGTACGGCCGGCCTCGGAGATGTCGGGCACGAGGCCGAGCGCGGTGATGGGGATGACCCCGCCGCCGCCGTCGTCGCACGTGCCCAGCGCGTGGCACTGGCTGTCGGCGAGCTGGATGCGGTTGCCGTCGATCCGGATGACCCAGTAGGTGGTGTCCTGCGACAGGCCGCCGAGCGGGCCGCCGGTCGCCCGGTACACGACGGCGTCGCCGGTCTGCAGTCCGTGCTCGCGGACGGCGATGACGTTGTTGTCCTCGATCTGGAACGTCGGCGGGCTGCCGACCTGGACGGGGCTGCCCTGGGCGTCCACCACGATGTCCACGCGCGTGCTGTAGAACGACGCGCGCGCGGCCGCCGCGAGATACTGCACCATCTGCCCGTCGGTGTACGAGTTCACGGCGTTGATAAGACCGTTCGCCTCGTCGACGTCGCCGCCGTCGAACTCCACCGGCGCGGACGGGGTGTCGGCGTCGATGAGCTGGACGCGGAAGTCGTCGAGCACGCGGACCCGGTAGGCGTGCCCGTTCACGAGTCCGGCCACGCCGAACCCGGATGCGGTGTAGAACACCCGCTGGCCGTCGACGAAGCCGTGCTGCCGCGTGAACGTGATCACGTCATCGGCGGGATCGACCTGGGCCGGTTCGAAGGCCGCGCCCAGTTGGATCTGCGTGGGCGAGACCACGATCACGCCGTACTTCGCGCCGTCCGTGAGGCCGCCGACGGCGGTGCCGCCGCTGCGGTCGTAGCGCACGGTGGCCGAGTCGTCGAGCGTATGGGCTCCCGAGAGCGTGATGGTGTTCGTGCCCAGATCCACGCCCGTCACGGCGTCGAAGGCGTAGACGGGCAGCGGTGGCGGCGTCGCGGAGTTCTGGTGGGCGGTCAGGGTCACCGCTCCCCCGGCCCAGAGCGTGGTGCCGTTCGCGACCGACAGCTTCACCGTCGGGAACGTCTCGGCCAGCGCGCTGTTCGACGACACCGCGAGAGCCGCGGCGGAGAAGTTCTCGGCGAAGGACCGGGACACCGGCTGGGAGGCCGCCCGCACGTCGATGTCGCCGGAGACGACGATCGGCGTCCCGACACCGACGATCGCCTCGGCGACCGGGCGCACGCGGGCCCACGCGCGACCGGAGTCGATGGTGATCGCACCGATCGCCGTGCTCGCGAGCTTCGCCGTGGCGGTGTCGGATGTCGTGGCGTGGACGCCCAGCGACGCGGCCGCGGCCACCGTGGCGGCGAACTGCGCCAGCGTCGAGGAGTCCACGAGGGCCTTCGGCTCGGCGACGCCGACGGTGATGGCGCCCCCGTTGACGCCGCCGCCGGCAGCCGTGGCGGCATTGGTCGCGGTCGCGTCGACCGTCAGGGCCGCCGCCGGCGCGTGCACCGTGGCGCCGTCGTGCACCCGCGCCCGGGTGACCGCGGCGGCGGTGATGAGCGCCTCGGCGCTGGAGATGCTCACGGCGATCAGGCCGAGCGCGAGGCTTCCCGAGGTGGCCGAGACCGCACGGTTCGCCGTCGCCCGGACGGCGAGCGACGTGCCGCCCACCTGACGCGGCGCGGCGTCCGCCACGGCCGCCGCGGCGATGCGCGCCGTGGGAACCGACACGCCCACCACGAGCACCCCGCCCGACACCAGGTCGCTCTTGGCGGTCGCCGTGGCCGTCAGCACCGTCTCGACGAGGACGCCGCCCGTGGTCACCAGCATCCCGGTGCCGTAGCGGGACAAGACGGCGGCCGAGCCCACCACCTCCGCGTCGACCACCGAGCCGGTGATGCCGACGAGCGCGATGCCCACGGCCTCGATCGTCGCGTCGGCCTTCGCGTGGCCCACGGCGCGGACGGACACGCCCGTCGAGGCGATGATCGTGCCGTCGAACGCCGCCGTGACCGGCGCCCACACTGTCGCCTGCGCGACGACGACGCCCGCCTTGACGGCTCCACCGCCCGCGCTGTCGATGTCGGCGAGAGCGTGCGTGCCGTCGCGGCTCTCGGCGAGGAGCGACACCGCTCCCGACGCGGCGAGCATCACGCCGGCGGCGACGGATGCCGTCGTCGCCGCGGATTCGGCGATGGTGGCGGCGGCGACCGTGCCGTCGACCCCGATGATCGAGATGGAGGTGAGCTCGCCGGTGGCGTCGACGGCGTTCCGCGACGAGGCCGTCACCCCGAACGACGTGGAGGTCGCAGGACCCGCCGCGAACGCGGCGCGGGTCGCGGCGGCGACGGTCGCCCGGGGGAGGAGCCCGTTTATGTCGAGGCCTGCGACGGTGACCTTCTTCATGTCCGTCGCGGCGGTGTTCTCGGACCACGCCGTCACGGCGACGGCGCCGGCGCCGCCGCGCACGTCGGCCGTGCCCGCGGCGACCTCCGCGGTGATCCCCGCGGCGTCGGTCACGACGGCCAGCGCCGAGCCGAAGCCGCCGTTGAAGAGCCCCGCCTCGATGTACGCCGCCGACGCGGTCGCGAGGTTGGTTCCGCGCGCCTCGACGGTGAGCCCGTTGCCGACGAGGCCGGCGCGGAGCTCGGCGCGGGTGGCCGCGGCGATCGTGGCGCTGATGATGCGGACGTTGGCGTTGATGAGGCCGATGGTCGCGGCATCCGAATCGACGTCCGCCGTGTTGTTCGCCTGCGCGACCACCGTGGTCGCCCCGTGGGACCACACCGGCGAGAAGATCGACGCGCGCGTCGCTGCGGAGGCCGCGATCTCGGACTCGGCGTACGCGACGCTCACCTGCAGGATGCCGCCGAAGCCGGCGGTGAAGGTCTCGGCCGCGGCGCGGTTGGTCGCGGTGCTGCGCACCTCGACCGACCCCGACCCGCCGATGATGCCGGATACCTCAGCCGTGGTCGCGCCCCGCAGGAACGCCGTCGCGACGTACCCGCCGCCGGAGACCAGGCCCCCCGAGCCGGCGGTGATGATCGCGCTGGCGACGTTGCCCGACCCGCCGTCGGTGAGGATGCGCGCGCGGGCGGCGACGAGGCCGCTCGAGAACACCGTGCCGAGCTCGATGACGGCACGTACGAGCGCCGCCGTGGTGACCTCGGCGCTCGCGTCGACGCCCTGGCCGCTGCCGAGGAGTCCGATGCCGATCACGAAGGCCTCGGCCAGTGCCTGGTTCTGACCCTCGGCGTCGACGGTGAGCGAGCCGGAGCCCGCGACATCCGCCCGGAAGATCGCCTCGGTGCGGCCGGTGATCAGCGCCTCCGGGTTCATGAAGCTGGCGGAGATCGCCGAGAGGCTGCCGCCCGGGGTGAAGGCGTCGGCGCGGTTGCGCGAGGTGGCGCGCATCGCGATCGCCCCGCCGGCCGAGAGCCACGAGCCGTCGACGGCGGTCGCGGTGGTCTCGCGCGTGATGGTGGCGTGTGCGAGCGTGACGCCGATCGCGACGGCCCCGACCTGCACGTTGACGGTGTCGGCATCGATGACGTTGCGGGCGTCGGCGGCGATCGTCGCCGCGCCGCTGAGGTGCGCGACGCCGGCGAACTCGGCAGCCGTGCGACCCGTGATGTCGGCGATCGCGCCGGCCCCGGTGCCGCTTCCGGCGAGGCCGACCGACACCGAGAACGCGGTGACGGGCACCGAGATGTCGGAGACGGCCGTGATGCGCAGGCCGCCGGCCGGCGCGGCGGCGGTGCCGATGGCGACGGCCCCCACGCGTCCGACGGTGTCGCCGCGGACGTCGGCGGTGGCGACGGATGCGCCGGCCGCCGCGAGCGCGATCGCCAGGCCCAGCGAGAGCGGGCGGACGTCGCGGTCAGCCGCGGCATCCGCCGAGACGATGCCGGCGGCGACCGGGATGACCACGCCGTCGTCGATGTGCGCCGTCTGGCGGGCGTCGGTGTCGAGCACCAGGATCTGGCCGCCGACCGACACCGCACCGATCTGTCCGGTGAAGGCGATCGCCTCGGTGGCCTCGCCGTACGTGGCGCGGGTGGCGACGTCGCCGCCCGCCCGCACCGTCGTGCCCGTCGCGATCCCCGCGTCGACCGTGGAGCGCAGCGTCACCACCAGGACGGATGCCCCGACCGCGACGATGCCGCCCGTCGCCGAGCCGGCGAGGCCGAAGTAGCTGTCGCGCGCGTCGGCCGTGACCGCGACCGAGCCGCCGGTCAGGATGAACGCGCCCACGCCGATGCGGCTCGTCGTGCCGCGGAGCGGCGGGGGCGACGAGAACGCGCTCGAGGCGAGCGAGGTGCCCGGCGCGGCGCCCGCGACCCCGGCGGCTGCGGCGTCGATGCCCGCCTGCTTGCGCTGCGCGGTGTTCGTGCCCGAGGAGTCGTTCGCTCCGCCGAGGATCGACAGGTAGCCGGTGGAGCCCGTGCCCGACGCGTGGTGGTCGGCCTGGCTCTGGGGCGTGCCGTCGGACGACGAGAGCGCGTCCTTGGGGCCGCTGCCGTCGTCGTAGGAACCGGTCGGCTGCCCGCCCGCCGTCCACACCGAGACCGATGCCGTGACGCCGACGGCGCCGCCGCCCGCGCTGACCGCGTACGTCTGGATGTGTCGCACCGAGAGCGCCTGCACCCGCAGGTGCGAGCTGGCTTGGATCGACGCGTAGTCGCCGACCAGCGCGTTCGCCGCGACATCCACCACACCGATGTCGATGCCTCCCGCGACGCCGACGAAGCCGCCCGCGACGCCGCCGCCGATCGTGAACGTGTCGGTGAGGTCGGTCGCCGTGACCGAGACGCTCTGCGGGGCGCCCGCACCGGCCCGGTCGCTGTTCACGAAGGTGCGGTCGGCGGACGTGCTCTCGATCGCGGCGACCGTGGTGCCGCGGATCAGCGTGACGTTGACGGCGCCCGAGACGCCGACGAAGCCGGCACCGCCCGAGATCGCCATGCCGAAGACGTGCTGGGCCGACGAGGCGAGCAGGGCGAGGCCCGACTGGCCTGCGGCGGGGAACGAGTCGCCGCTGATCGTGCCGAGCGGGATGCCGCCGAGCGCCCAGCCGCGGGAGGCGCGTGCGTCCACGAGGCTGCCCGCGCCGATCGTCGCGGCGGTGTCCTTCACGGCCGACACGACGGCGACGCCGGCGCCGACGCCCACGAAGCCCACGCCCAGACCGCCCGACACGACGGTGAAGCCGGTGCGGTCGTCGGCGGCGACGAGGATGTTGTTGCCCGCGTCGAGCGTGACATGACGCCCGACCCGGCCGTGCGTGTGCGTGTCGAGGACGACGGCGGCGACGGCCGCCGCCACCCCCGCGA
>NZ_JBJDRK010000078.1:0-14359 GCF_044987405.1 Microbacterium sp. ZW T2_14
CTCCCGCCGAGGCGCTCGCCGCCCAGCGCGCGGGGGCCGTGCTGCTCGATGTGCGCGAGCCGTTCGAGACGGCGCGGGGCGTCATCCCCGGCTCGGTGCTGCTGCCGCTCGGCGACGTGCTCGCCGAGCCTCGGCGCGTGGAGGCCGCGCGCGTCGTCGTGTGCCAGGTCGGCATGCGCGCGCAGCGCGCGGCGGTGGCTCTGCGGGCCGCGGGGGTCGAGGCATCCGTCCTCGCCGGCGGCATCGACGCGTGGAACCGCGACGCTGCCGACGCGGATCGCGCGGCGGTGCGCGCGTGAGCGGGTTGCAGACCGTCGAGGAGCACCTCGCCGATGTGCTCGACGGCGTCGAGCCGCTGGAGGCGGAACGCGTCGCGCTCGCGGCCGCGCATGGCCGTACGCTGCGCGAACCGGTGCGGGCCGCGGTCGACATCCCGGTGTTCGACAACTCGGCCATGGACGGGTTCGCCGTCCGCTTCGAGGACGTGGCCGTCGCGCCGGCGACGCTCCGCGTCGTCGCCGACCTGCCCGCCGGCACCGACGCCGATCCGGCCCTCCGGCCCGGAGAGGCTGCACGCATCATGACCGGGTCGGCGGTCCCGACGGCCGCCGACGTGATCGTTCCGTTCGAAGACACGGCGGGCG
Organism: Microbacterium sp. ZW T2_14; assembly: GCF_044987405.1. Classification (NCBI taxonomy): domain Bacteria; kingdom Bacillati; phylum Actinomycetota; class Actinomycetes; order Micrococcales; family Microbacteriaceae; genus Microbacterium; species Microbacterium sp. ZW T2_14. The sequence continues at coordinate 645 of NZ_JBJDRK010000078.1, forward strand.
GGCTCGCCGACTCCCTCGGCACGATCTCGGTGCAGCGGACTCCGCGCGCCGTGGGCGCCCACATCCGCCGGGCCGGGGAGGACGCTCGCGCCGGCGACGAGGTCCTCGCCGCCGGCGAGCTGCTCGGCCCCCTGCAGGTCGCGGCCGCGGCTGCGTCCGGCGTCGCCGAGGTCGTGGTGGCACGCCGTCCGCGTGTCGCCGTCATCTCCACGGGCAGCGAACTCGTCGAGCCGGGATCGCCGCTGCGGCGCGGTCAGATCCCCGAATCCAACAGCATCCTGCTCGCCGCCCTCGCCACCGAGGCGGGCGCCGAGGTCGTGCGCCGCGCCAGCGTTCCCGACGAGGGCGGGGCGCTCGACGCCCTGCTCGCCGAGGTGACGGCTCCCAGGTCGCCGGACCGTGCCGACGTCGTCATCTTCTCGGGCGGCGTCAGCGCGGGAGCCTACGAAGTGGTCAAGACCACGCTCGCCGAGACCATGGCCTTCTCGAAGGTCGCCATGCAGCCCGGCAAGCCGCAGGGCTTCGGCCGCCTCGGCGCCGGCACGCTGCTGTTCGGGCTGCCGGGCAACCCGGTCAGCGCCGCGGTCTCGTTCGAGGTGTTCGTGCGGCCGGCGCTCCTGCGCCTGCAGGGGCGCAGGACCCTCGACCGCCCCGTCATCGCGCTGCGGGCGGGAGCCGGGTGGCACACCCCGCCGGCACGGCGCCAGTACCTGCCCGTCACCATCGACCGCTCCGATCCGGCCGCCTGGCGGGCCTTCCCCGCGACGAGCGGCGGATCCCACCTCGCCGGAGGACTCGGCCGGGCCGAGGCGTATGCCGTCGTGCCCGCCGAGGTCGATGCGGTGGCGGCGGGCGATGTCGTCGATGTCATGCTGATCTCATGAGCACGCCCGAACCGCCGACCTTCACGCACCTCGACGATGCCGGCAACGCGCGCATGGTCGATGTCACGCTCAAGCAGCCGACGGTGCGTTCGGCGACCGCCCGCGCCTTCGTGCGCTGCGCGCCGCACGTCGTCGCCGCGCTGCGCGACGGATCGGTGCCGAAGGGCGATGTGCTCGCCGTCGCCCGCATCGCCGGCATCCAGGCCGCCAAGCGCACCCCAGAACTGCTGCCGCTCGCCCACGTCATCGGCGTGCACGGCGCTGCGGTCGACCTCGCGGTCGAAGACGAGGGCGTCCAGATCGAGGCGACGGTGCGCACCGCCGACCGCACGGGCGTCGAGATGGAGGCGCTGACCGCGGTCTCGGTGGCCGGACTCGCCGTCGTCGACATGGTGAAGGGGCTCGACAAGGGCACCTCCATCGAGAACGTGCGCATCGTGACGAAGACCGGCGGCAAGAGCGGCGACTGGCACCGCCCGGGCGAGAGCTGATGCCCGGCCGGCGACCCGAAGTCTCCGCCGGCCTGGGCGCGATCCTGCTCGCCGGCGGCCGAGGCACGCGCGTGGACGGCGCCGTCAAGCCGCTGTTCGAGGTCGGCGGGCGCACACTGCTCGCGGCGGCCGTGACGGCGGCGACGGATGCCGGAGCCCGGCCCCTCACCGTGGTCGCGCCGGTGCTCGATGAGAGCCTCGCCGTCGAATGGGTGCGCGAGGATCCGCCCTTCGGCGGCCCGGTCGCCGGCGTGGTCGCGGCGCTCTCATCCTGGCCGGCGGGCGACGACCCGGAGTGGACGCTCATGCTGGCCTGCGACCTTCCCGGCGTCGATGCCGCAGTCCGCCGGCTGCTGGCTGATCTCCCCCTGCTCCCCGCCGACACCGAGGGCCTGTGCCTCGGCGACGCCTCGAGCCGACCTCAGTGGCTGACGGGCGTGTACCGCACGCGGGCGCTGCGGCAGGCGGCATCCGTTCTCCCCGGCCGAGGACGTGACCAACCCGTGCGCACACTCGTCGCGGAGTTGGCGATCGCGGTCGTCGCGGCGCCCGACGACCTCACCCGCGATGTCGACACGTGGGAGGATCTGAACGAAGCCCGCGCGCGGGCCGACCACGCGCACCCCAGCCTGGAGGAGTCGCCATGAGCGAGCAGTCCCGCACCCTTCCCCCCGAGGCCCTCGACGCCTGGGCCGCCGCGCTGCGCGAGCGGTTCGATCTCGCGCCCGAAGACGTGCCGGTGTCGCTGGTCCTCGACCTCGCACGCGACGTCGCGGCCGGTGTGGCGCGCCCGGCGGCGCCGTTCAGCGCGTTCGTGGCCGGGCTCGTCGCGGGTCGCAACGGCGGCTCCCCGGCCGACATCGAGTCCGCCGTGGCGGCGATCACCGCGCTCGCCGGCGACTGGGAGCACGAGGCCTGATGGCCGTCGTCCGCTATTTCGCGGCCGCACAGGAGGCGACGGGGCTCGACACCGAGCGCCGCGCGGAGGCGACGCTGGGCGAACTGCGCCGCGCGGTGTCGGAGGAGTTTCCGGGCCTGAGCGGGATCCTGCCGCGGTGCGCGGTCCTCGTCGGAGGCTCGCGGGTCGACGACGACACGCCGCTCGGCGCGGACGATCTCGTCGACGTGCTGCCCCCCTTCGCGGGCGGCTGATCGACACGGCTGCTCAGGGCAGACGACGGGACCAGGCGGTTTCGCGCTCGAGCTGTCCCGTCTGCACGAACAGGCGCACCTGTTCGGTGTCATGAAGGGCGGCGGCGAGCGCCGTCCGATCCGCGGGCTCGAAACCCAGGCTCTGCCAGAACGGCCCCGACCGGCGGCTGAACAGCCATGCGCGGGCGACCCCCTCGGCCGCGGCGTGGTCCAGCGCCGCTCGTGCAAGCGCCGTGCCCTGGCGCGAGCGGCGCGCGTCGGGGTGCACGGCGACGCTGCGGATGAGCGCGTGCTCCCCGCTCCGCTCGAACCCGGTGCTGCCTACGATCCGTCCGGTGTCGTCACGCACGATCCACAGGCGGACCCCGGGAGCGTCCAGGCCCGCGAGCGTGAGATCTGCCAGGCGCAGGAAGGCCACCAACTCCGTCAGGTCGGAGGCGGTGGCGCGAACCAGTTGCGGCATCAGCCGCCGAGCCCGAGCCAGGTGGCGCTGCCGTCGGATTCGACCTGGCGCTTCCACACCGGCAGCCCGGTCTTGATGGTCTCGATGAGGGTGCGGCACACCTCGAACGCCTCCGCCCGGTGTGCGGACGCGACGGCGATGATGACGGCGGCGTCGCCGACGCCCAGCGTGCCGACCCGGTGCGACACGGCCACCACCGCCCCGGAGGAGCCGATCGCAGCCGCGGCCAGACCGGCGAGCGCCGCTTCGGCGTCGGGATGCGCGGAGTATTCGAGGGCGACGACGGCGGTGGCGGCATCCGGATCGTGGTCGCGCACGCGACCGACGAACGTCGTCACGGCGCCCATGCGCGGGTCGTCCACCGCGCGAAGGTGGGCGTCGAGATCGAGCGGCTCGGCGCTGATGGCGGCCACCCGCACCGCGTCCGTCGACACGGCCATCAGTGGTCTCCTCCGCCGAGCTGATCGAGCACGTGCCTCGCGACCGACAGCACCACCGGCATCCCATCGGCCACGCCGCCCGGGGATCCCGGCAGGTTCACCACCAGCGCGCCGTGCGGGTCGACCACGCCGGCCACGCCGCGGGTCAGCATGCCGGCGGGCTTGGCGGCGGCACCGCGTCGCCGCAGCTCCTCCGCGATTCCCGGCACCTGTCGCGTGACCACGCGGGCCGTGCCCTCGGGCGTCTGGTCGCGCGGGGAGACACCGGTGCCACCGGTCGTCACGATGAGCTTGACGCCCGCCACGACCTCCGCGGTCAACGCACGTTCGACGCTGTCGGCCCCGTCGGCGATGACGACGGCGTTCGCGCAGTCGAACCCCGCCTCGCGCAGGGCGGCGACCGCGACAGGACCGCTCACGTCGGGGCGGCTGCCCTCGGCGGAGCGGTCGGAGACGGTGATGACGGCGGCGCGGGTCATGCCTCCAGCCTAGGGACGCGCCGGGCCCTCATGCGCGACGCTCGAGTCGCACGACCACGGACTTGGAGGTAGGCGTGCCCGAGACATCCGCCACCGAGTCCAGCGGCACGAGCACGTTCGTCTCCGGGTAGTACGCAGCCGCGTTGCCCCGGGGCGTGCGGTAGGCGACGATCCGGAACTCCTCGGCGCGGCGCTCTTGGAGCGTGCCCTCGGGCGACCGCCACTCCGACACCAGGTCGACGATGTCGTTCTCGGCGAAGCCCAGCTGCCCGATGTCCCTCGCGTTCACGAGCACGACGCGGCGTCCGCCGTGGATGCCGCGGTACCGGTCGTCCTTGCCGTAGATCGTGGTGTTGTACTGGTCGTGCGAGCGGAGCGTCTGCAGCAGCAGGCGCCCGCGCGGGATCCTCGGATACTCCAGCGGGTTGACGGTGAACTGCGCCCGGCCGTCAGCCGTCGCGAAGCGGCGCGCATCGCGCGGTCCGTTGGGCAGGTGCAGGGTGCGGCCCTTGTCGATGCGCTCCTCGTAGTCGTCGAAGCCGGGGATGACCCGCGCGATGTGGGCGCGGATGCGCGCATAGTCCGCCTCGAGCGCCGCCCAGTCCGCGTGCGGGACGTTGGCCGGATGCCGCAGCCCGGCCGGATCGGGACCGTCGGAGCGGGCCTCCTCGCGCGGTGACCGCTCGGGGTATCCGCGGTCGTGCCGCGCGGCGTCGCCGTGGGTCGCGTCCGCGCCGCGCGTCGCGTCGCCAGCGTGCGTCGCGGCATCCCGCGCAATGAGCGGAGGAGATGTGAGGAGCGGAGGAGCGGATGCCGCGAAACCATCCTCCGCTCGTGGCATCTCCTCCGCCCGTGACGAGCTTTCGGGCGAGAAGGCCTCCGCGGGCCCGAACACGAGCGCACTCAGCCGGGCGATGATGGCGACCTCGCTGAGCAGCTCCTCGGACGGCGGGGCGAGCCGGCCTCGCGAGGCGTGGACGGCTCCCATCGAGTCCTCGACGGTGACGCGCTGTTCGCGACCGCCGCGGCGGTCGCGATCGGTGCGGCCCAGCGTCGGCAGGATCAGGGCGCGGCGCCCCGTGACGACGTGCGAGCGGTTGAGCTTCGTCGACACGTGCACGGTGAGCCCGACGCGCGACATGCCGGCCTCGACGACCGCCGTGTCGGGGGTGGCCGAGACGAAGTTGCCGCCCATGCTCATGAAGAACCGCACGCGCCCGTCGCGCATGGCGCGGATTGCGCCCACCGTGTCGAAGCCGTGCTCGCGGGGCGCGGCGAAGCCGAACTCCGTGTCGAGGGCGTCGAGGAACGCCGCCGACGGCTTCTCGTAGATGCCCACGGTGCGATCGCCCTGCACGTTGGAGTGCCCGCGCACCGGGCAGACGCCGGCGCCCGGACGTCCGATGTTGCCCTGCAGCAGCAGCACGTTCACCACGTCGCGCAGCGTCGGCACCGAGTGCTTGTGCTGGGTGAGTCCCATCGCCCAGCAGACGATCGTCGCCTGGGACGTGCGCACGGTCTCGGCGACCCGCCGCAACGACTTCTCGGGAAGCCCCGTGGCGGTGACGAGGTCGCGCCACGAGGCATCCGCCATCGCTTGACGGTAGGCCTCGAAGCCGCTGGTGTGCGCGGCGAGAAACTCGTGGTCGAGGACACCGCCGTCGGTCTCCTCGGCTTCGAGCAGGTGCTTGCCGATCGCCTGGAACAGCGCCTGATCGCCGCCGAGGCGGATCTGCAGGAACTGGTCGGCGAGCTTCGTGCCGCCGAACGCGACGCCCCGCACCGTCTGGGGGTTCTCGAAGCGCATGAGCCCCGCCTCGGGCAGCGGGTTCACCGCGATGATCGTCGCACCGCGCTGCTTCGCCTTCTCGAGCGCGGAGAGCATGCGGGGGTGGTTGGTCCCCGGGTTCTGCCCGGCGACGATGAGCAGGTCGGCCTCGTGGATGTCGTCGATCGAGACGGTGCCCTTGCCGATCCCGATCGTCTCGGTCAGCGCCGAGCCGGACGACTCGTGGCACATGTTGGAGCAGTCGGGGAGGTTGTTCGTGCCGAGTCCGCGCACGAGCAGCTGGTACAGGAACGCGGCTTCGTTCGAGGTGCGGCCCGACGTGTAGAAGACGGCCTCGTCGGGGTCGTCGAGGGACCGCAACTCGTCGGCGACCAGTGCCAGCGCGTCGTCCCACGAGATGGGCCGATAGTGCGTGTCGCCCTCCTCGAGCACCATCGGGTGGGTGAGCCGCCCCTGCTGGCCGAGCCACCAGTCGTCATGGCCGCGCAGCTCGTCCAGCGAGTGCGCGGCGAAGAAGTCCGCGCCCACCCGTCGCAGCGTCGCCTCTTCGGCGACGGCCTTGGCGCCGTTCTCGCAGAACTCGGCGATGTGCCGCTTGTCCTCCTCGGGCCACGCACAGCCGGGGCAGTCGAAGCCGTCCTTCTGGTTGACGCGGAGCAGCGTCTGCACCGACCGTGCCACACCCATCTGGTCGTTCGCGATCTGCAGCGCATGCAGCACCGCGGGCACGCCCACAGCCACCTTCTTGGGGCCGGTGGCGCGCACACGCGTCTCGTCGATGTCCGCTTTCGGGGGCTTCGTCGCCATGTCTCCAGGCTAAGCCTCGCGCAGGCATCGAGGGCGCCGCACGACACATGAGCGGTACCGCTTTCGAGGGACGGATGCCGCGGCCCCGGGGCATCCCGTCCCTCCGCGTGGTGCGCGCTAGCCGCCCCACCAGGCGCGCGCCGTGCCGCGCAGGTCGTCGCGGATGACGGCGCCATGCCCGGGCGCCGAGACCGATGCACGGGAGTCGGCCGACGCGGCCCGGTTGTCGCCCATCACCCAGACGGCACCGTCGGGCACGGTGACGCGGAACGGGATGTCGCCGCCGGGCCGTACCGCGCCGGCGTAGGCCTCCTCGACCGGAGCGCCGTTGAGGAGGAGACGGCCGGTCCCTGCCTCGCAGCACACCACGACGTCGCCCGCCACGCCCACGACGCGCTTCACGAGGAGCGCGTCCGGTGTGCCCGACCATCCTTCCCGGTCGACGAGCAGCACGACGTCCCCGCGCGCCGGGATGCTCCACCGGTCGAACAGCACGGTGTCGCCGCTGTGCAGCGTCGGGTTCATGGAGTCGTTGCGCACGGTCGCGACGCCGAAGGCCGCGGCGAGCGCGAGCGCGGCGCCGGTGGGAATCAGCAGGGCGGCGAGCCCGACGAGCGCCCGTCGCCGGCTGCCGAGCGAGCGGCGGACCACCGCCGAGCCGGCGACGACCGTCACGGCGCCTCGGCGAGCAGCGCCGTCATCGCCGCGATCTCACGCTGCTGCTCGACGAGCACGTGCTTGCCGGACGACCGCACATACGCGTTGGTCCCCTCACGCACCGCGCTCTCGGCCATCTCGAGCGCGCCCTCGTGATGGGCGATCATCAGGTCGAGGAACATCCGGTCGGCGGCGCCGGCCTCGGCGGCGTCGAGCGCGGCGAGCTGCTCGGCGCTCGCCATGCCCTTCATCTCGGTATGCGGGTGGTCGCCGCATCCGGTCGGCACGGCTCCGGCTGCGGGCTGCGCCCCGCCGTGGCCCTCGTGCCCCGCGCTCGGACCGCCGGCGGGTATCGCACCGCGCCAGGCGTTCTGCCAGGCCCGCATCGTCTCGATCTCGGCGGTCTGGTCGGCGACGATGAACTCGGCGAGCGCACGCGTGCGGTCGCGGACGCCGGTGGCGCCCAGCACCAGGCTGCTGAGCTCGAGCGCCTGTTCGTGGTGCGGGATCATGCCCTCGATGTAGCAGTGGTCCTCGACGGTCGGGTAGGCGGCGGTGGCGGCATCCGTCCGTGCACCCGCGGCGGCGGCCTGCGGAGCCGACTCGGCACCCGTCATCAGGCTGAGCCCCACGGCCCCGGCCGCCACCGTCGCGGTCGACAGGGCCAGCACGACGCCGAACGCGGCGATACGACTGCGCATGAGGAGGACCTTTCAGCTCGGGATGCCGCGGGCCGAGAGCCTCCGCGGCGGAGAGGGTTCCGCGGGGCGACGCGATGGACGCGCCGCCCCGCGGGCGGGATCAGGCCGCGGCCTGCCCCTTGTGCGCCTGCTGGCGGCGCAGGTGCCACGACGTGGCCGCGAGTCCGGCTCCTGCCACCAGGAGCAGGAGGCCCGACAGCGCCCAGTTGTTCGCGTCGGTGCCGGTCGTGGCGAGTGCGCCGAAGATCGCGGCCGGCGACGCGGACGCCACCGTGAACGATCCCTGCGCGACGGCCGAGGAGGTCTGCCCGGTCAGCACCAGCGAGTGCTCGCCGGCAGGGGTGCCGGACGGGACGACGAACTGGGCCGTCACGACGCCCTCGCTGTCGGCCACGAACGTGCCGACGTCGACGGGGTCGGAGTGCAGCACGGCGCTCACGGTCTCACCGGGGGTGAAGCCGCTGGCGGTCGCGGTCTGCGCGGCGCCGGGGGCGACCTCGGCGTTGCCGAACGTCACCGGTGCGGCAGCGGGCGCCGTTGCGCCCCCATTGCCGTTGCCGTTCCCGTTGCCGTTCCCGTTCCCGTTGCCGTTCCCGTTGCCGTTGCCGTTCCCGTTCCCGTTGCCGTTCCCGGACTCGGTCGGTGTCGGCGTCGGCTCCGCGGTGGGCTCCGTCGTCGGGGTGGGCGTCGGCGACGCGGTGGGCGTCGGCGTGATGTTCGGGTTCGGCACCCCGCGCATGTCGCCGTTGACCCACTTGCGGCCTTCGGGGATGTTCGGGTTCTGCGCCGCGAAATCACGCGGGTAGAGGGTGAAGCCCTGCCAGTGGATCGGCATCGGGCTCTGGTCCTCGTCGCGGTTGATGTGGTGGAAGCCCACGTTCACCCACGCCACCGGGTCCACGAGCGTCTCGCCGTCGGCGATGTAGTCGCTGACCATCTGACCCGCCTTCGACGGGATGAGGTTGTGGCTGGCGTGGATCTCGTCCGACTTGGCCGACGTGAACGCGATGTCGTAGTCGGTCTCGGGGTTGAGGTTGTAGGCCTGGTCGCGCGGCACGATGATCTCGTACGAGCGGGCGTGCCCGTCGGCGTTGATGCTCTCGGGGTTCACGACCCGGTACGCCTCGCGGTTCGAGCCCATCGTCTTGGTCTCGTTCGTGACCTGCGTGAGCTGCGTCTCGAGGATCGCGGTGTGGCCGGTGTCGCCCGTGGTGCCGTAGTCGCCGGTGGGCGTGGTCGCGAACTTTTCGACCTGCTGGGTCGCGCCGGAGTCGAGGCCGAAGTCCACCCGCCAGAACGCCGAGTGGTAGTGGTTGACGGCGAAATCCTCCTGGCCGGGAGCGATCGGCCACCCCTTGTTGACGACGTCGACGTAGTCGTTGGGCGACAGATCGCCGGTGGCGCCGAGACGCACCGAGATCTCGCCGTCGTCGTGGAAGCGGTACTCGGTCTGGTACTCGTACCAGCCGATACGCGACACGCTGTGCAGCACGAGGTCGGTGCCCTGCGCGGCGTACAGCGCATCGTTGGTGATGTTCGAGCGGTAGGCGAGACCGGAGTCCTCCTCGCCGATGCACACGGCCGGGATCTCACCGCGGGTCGCGTCCACCCAGGCGCTGTGCACCTCGCCGACCGGGCAGTCGACCGCCGCGATGGCCTGCAGGCGACGCCCGCCCACCTGATACGTGGTCACGTCGTTGTACTCGGTGGCGCCGGTGTCGTACGGCACGTTGAGCTGGGCGAGCGCGATGGAGTCCAGCACGAGGATCGGCGCCGCGTCGTCGCGCGGCTGGTAGGCGATCTTGTCGAGGACGAGCCCGCGGTAGGTGTCCAGACGCCAGCACATCTGCCAGCTGGATCCGGATTCGAGGGTCTTCGAGACGAGGGAGTCGCCGGAGCAGGATGCCTCGGTGACGGTCTGGGCGGAGGCCGCGACCGGTGCGGACAGCACGAGACCGCCGGCCAGCAGAGCCATCGCGGTGCCCGCGCCGAGCAGCCGGCGGAGGGGGTTTCGTTTCATCGGGAGGGTCTCCAAGGTCATGAGATGGACAGGACGGCCCGCGTCGACAGGTTGACGACGTAGGTGCTGGTGGTGAGGAACGCGCCGCCGTCGACCTGAGCGAGCAGCTGCACGCACCGGTCGACGCCGCACGACTCGGCACCGAAGGATCCGGCATCCGTGACGAACGAGTGGGCGGTGAGGAGGACCTCGGCGGATGACGGGGTCAGGGCGGATCCGCCGGTGAGCGCGGCGAACTCGTCGACGACCGGCTGGGCCGCGTCGGAGTCGAGCAGCAGCTCCCAGGCGAGCGAGGTCTCGGCATCCGTCGGCGCGGGCTGTGTGCCCGAGGCGCGGTCCACGGCCTCGACCGCTCCGGTCGTCGCGTTGACGATCATGCTGACCGTCTCGTTGGTGGCGTAGTCGTAGTACAGCGAGATGAGGCGCCGCTGTCCGTCGGCGTACGCCTGCGGGTCGGCCACATCGGTCGAGAGGAACTGCAGTCCGGGCTCGCCGAACACGTCCTTGCCGGCCGCGAACGCCGCGTCCTGCGCGCCCACGAAGCGGACGTACTCGACCTCGGCGCCCGAGAGCGCGTCGTAGGCGGCAGCGATCGTCGCCGGCTTGGCGACTTCCTCGGCCTTCTCGGGCGCGTCCTCGTCCGTGCTGTCGGCGGCGATGGGGGTGGATGCCGTGGTCTCGGGCGATGAAGTCGCCTGCACCGCGGTCTGGGTGGCGAAGACCAGCGCGACGGCGGCGGCCGCGGCGGCGACCGCGGAGCCGATGCCGAGGGCGCGCGGTGTGAGCAGTCGGCCGCGGCGTGTCGGCCGCTGCCGCGAGGGGGGCGGCGAGTCCCCCTCGGGTGAGAGCTGTTGTTCGGTCACAGGATTCCTTTCGACGGCGATGACGCGGCTCGCACCCGCATCGGGGCCGATTCTTCGCCCGCGCCGTTTCGCCGTCGTACGAAGCCGCGAACGTCGGGCGAAATCCTCGTGAGACGCCGCCGGCCGATTCCGCCCGCTGCTCCCACGTCGTGTCACGCGGCCGAAACACGGGCCGCCGTTTCCCGCAACGCGGGGCGGGTAGCGTCGCGGCCAGCCGCACCGCGGCGAGCGCCGGTACCGGAGGAGGACGCGTGAGCACTGCACTCGCGGACGCGATCGAGCAGGCGCGGCCGAGGAACGACCTCGGATCCAGCTCGCCCTTCGCGGGCCTGCGCCGTCGCCACGCCCGCACGATCGACGTCGTCGCCCAGTCCGTGGCGGCCACCGCGCCCGCCGGCGTCCTGCTGATCCACCCGGCCGCCGCCTACGCGCGCAGTGGATCCTTCGCGTTCCTCGACATCGCGATCACCCTCACGCTCGTGGTCGGTGTGGGCCTGGTGATCGGCATGTTCGCGCGCCGCATCGCGAGCACGGGCTCGCTGTACACCTTCGCGGCCCGGGGTCTCGGCTCTCACGTGGGCCTCGTCACCGGCACCGCCCTGGGCATCGGCTATCTCGCCGTCGCCATGAACACGCTGACATCGGGCTCGCAGCGGCTCGCGAACCTGCTCGGCGGCGGAACCGCTCCCCCGTGGCTCGTCGTCGTGCTCATCACCGGGTTCGGCGGCGTCATCGCGCTGGTCGTCGCCCGTGGACTGCGGATGTCGACGCGCATGCTGCTCGTCCTCGAGTCGATCGCCGTGGCGACGGTGCTGGTGCTCTCGATCGTCGCCCTCAGCCTCACCCGGTGGGATCTGGGGCTGCTCGTGCCCCGTCCCTCGGACTTCTCACTCGAGGCGATCATCACGGGGGTCGCCTTCGCCCTCATCGGCTTCGTCGGCTTCGAGAGCGGTGCGGCACTCGGCCCGGAGACCCGTCGTCCCTTCGCGGCAGTGCCGCGCGCGGTGATGGTCAGCGTGGGGGCGACGGGCCTGGTCATGCTGGTCGGGACGGCCGCGCAGCTGTCCATCGTGGCGGAGCGGCCGGGGGCGTCATCCCTCACCGCCGTGACGGGCCTGTCCGGTCTCATCGACGTGATCGTGGCGATCTCCTTCCTCGCGTGCGCGCTGGCGATGACGAATGCGGCGACGCGGCTCGGCTTCGCGATGAGCCGCGAGGGCCTGCTGCCGGTGGTCTTCGGCCGGGTCTCGGGGCGGGGCGTGCCCGCGGTCGCCGGCGTGCTGCTCACCGCGGTGGTGACGGCGGTGCCCGTCGCGATCCTCGCGCTCGGCGGTGGCCGGCAGGACATGCGGATCGTCACCTCGCCCGCATCGATCATCGGGTTCGTGCTGGCCTACGCGCTGGTGTGCGCGGCGGCGCCGGTCTTCCTCGCACGGATCGGCGAGCTCACGGTCCGCGCGGTGGCCATCAGCGCACTCCCCTTCGCCGGGCTCGTCTGCGTCCTGGGGTTCTATCTCGTCGCGACGCTGCGTGACAATCCGGGCGGCCTGCTGTGGGCAGCCGGGATCCTCGCCGTCGTCGTCGGGGCCGGCTCGCTGCGGCTGGCGCGTCACCCGCGGGTGGCGGCGCGGATCGGCGTGCACGACTGGCCCGTCGACTCGGACTGCATCGAAGGGCCGGCGCGGAGGTGAGCGGCCCGGGTCTCGCGGGCGACACCCGGCTTCCGGAGAAGGGCCTCGGCCTCGCGCTGGAGATCCTGGAGCAGGTCGCGCGCGACGACCGGGGCGCATCGGCGGCCGAGATCGCCCGTGCCGTCGGCGCCCCGCGGGCGACCGTGTACCGCGTGGTCAACTCCCTGGTCCGCGACGAGTACCTCGTGCGGCGAGCGGACTTCTCCGGCTTCCTCCTCGGCACGCGCGTGCTCGAGCTCGCCGCGATCGTCGGCGCCCGCACACGACCGGCCCACGCCGCGGTCGTGGAGCGCCTGCGCAGCGAGACCGGCGAGGCGGTGCACCTGTTCGCCTTCCACCGCTCCGGACTGCTGGTGCTCGACGAGGACGCCACGCAGCCGCTGTCGGATCCCGACGCGCTGCTCACCGACCCCACCCGGTCGGCGATCGGACACCTGTGGCTCGTCGCACATCCCGACCGCCGCCTGCCGCAGGCTCCGAACTGGCGGGTCGACGCGGCGTCCGGCGATGTCCGCGCCATCCACGAGGCATACGCGGTGCGCGGCTACACCGAGCAGGTCGCGCTGCTCAGCTCCGACCGCGGGTGCCTCGCCGTCCCCATCCACGACGATGCCGCGCGTCCCGTCGGAGCGGTGACACTGTCGACCTCCCTCTCGCGCGTCTCGATCGCGGCACGCCACGTCGGCGCGCTGCGCGAGGCGGCGCGCACGCTCGCTCCGATCGGCGCGCTCAGCGACTGGTGACCCGGGAGACGGATGCCGCGGCATCCGTCACCGCCCGCCATCAGGGCGTCTGCGCGAGGATCCCGTCGATGATGGCCGCATCGGAGGCTGCCTGCTCGAGCACCTGCTGCGCCGACTCGACGACCGCCGGATGCGGCTCGCCGTCGAGGATCAGGTTCACGAGCGCCACCATGCCGGCGTTCTGGTCGCGGAGGATCTCGGCGAACCGGCGTTCTGCGTCGGGAGGCTGGGCGTCGACGAAGCCCTGCAGCGTGCTCCACGACGGCATGCCCGGCATCTGGGCGTGGTCGGCGCCGTGACCGCCGCAGGGACCGTCGGCGGGCGGCTCGAGCGGGCGGGCGTCGACCCACGAGACGTACCACTCACGCAGATCGGCGAGCTCGTCCTCGTCCCGGGCGGCGATGCCGGTGGCGAAGCCGCTCGCCCCGGCGTCCAGCCCCTCCTTACGCAGCAGCGTCTGCGCGAGCTCCTGCTCCTTGACGCGGTAGTAGATCATCGCCTCGACATAGCAGTAGTCGTCGGCGGTCACGGCGGC
>NZ_JBJDRK010000079.1:0-14073 GCF_044987405.1 Microbacterium sp. ZW T2_14
TGGGGCGTTTCGTCTCGCTCGTTCCTCGCTCGCTCAACGACCGGGTGCGGGTCGCGCGGCGGCATGGGGCGTTTCGTCTCGCTCGTTCCTCGCTCGCTCAACGACCGGGTGCGGGTCGCGCGGCGGCATGGGGCGTTTCGTCTCGCTCGTTCCTCGCTCGCTCAACGACCGGGTGCGGGTCGCGCGGCGGCGCGGGGCGTTTCGTCTCGCTCGTTCCTCGCTCGCTCAGCGACCGCGTGGGTACCGGACGTCCAGCGCGTGGGTGGATCCCGGTCGTTGAGCGAGGGAGCGCCAGCGACCGAGACGAAACGCACCGGGCCGGCGAACGACCTCGGCTCGCGCTGGGGGTTGACGTTCGCGCCCATGCGCGTATCCTATTCAACATATCCGTTGATAAAGGGACTCGTTGAGCATGAACGATCAGGAGCTGGACCGCGCGTTCGTCGCACTGGGGGATCCGGTGCGGCGCGCGATCATCGCGCGCCTGAGCCGCGGCCCGGCGACGGTGGGCGAGCTCGCCGAGCCGTTCGCGATCACCATGCAGGCCGTCTCGCGACACATCAAGGTGCTCGAAGACGCCGGCCTCGTCACGCGGTCCCGGGACGCACAGCGCCGGCCCGTGCACCTCGACGCTGCGGCCCTGGAGCAGCTCACCGCCTGGATCGACCGCTATCGACTGGACGCCGAGCGCGCCTACCGGCGGCTCGACGCGGTGCTGGCGGCCGCGGGCACCGTCCCCGCCTCGCCGTCTTCACGAACCCCTCGCGCGACCGAAACGAAGGAGAGGGAATCATGAGCAACCCCCTCATCATCGAAGCCGTTCCCGGTACGTCGTACGCCGACATCACGCGCGAGTTCGACGCGCCGGTCGAGGCGCTGTTCCGCGCCCACGCCGATCCCGAACTGTTCCCGCAGTGGATCGGCCCCGGTGAGGAGCGCACCGAGATCACGCACTGGGACTTCCGCACCGGCGGCGGCTATCGCTTCGTCCAGCGCGATGCCAACGGCGAGTACGCATTCCGCGGCGTGTTCCACACCGTGCGCGAGAACGAGCTGATCATCCAGACGTTCGAGTTCGAGGGCTGGCCGGACGAGGTCAGCATCGACGCGATCCGCTTCGAGCCGCTCGAAGGCGGTCGCTCGCGGATCGTCGACCGCAGTGTCTTCTCGAGCGTCGAGGTGCTGGAGAACATGCAGTCCGAGGGCATGGAGCGGGGCATGCGCGAGGGCTACGACAAGCTCGAGAAGATGCTCTCCGAGGAGCGCTGAACCATGGGCAAGGTCGTGGCATCGGCATCCATGTCGCTCGACGGCTTCGTCGCGCACGAGAACAGCGATCCGGGGCGGCTGTTCGACTGGTACGAGGTCGGCGACGTCGAGGTGGTCACGGCGAGTGAGCCCGCGTCGTTCCACCTCACCCCGACGAGCGCCGACTACTGGCGGGACTGGATCGGCCAGATCGGCTGCCTGGTCGTCGGACGGCTGCTGTTCGACATCACCGAAGGCTGGAAGGGCGAGCATCCGCTCGGTGTGCCGTTCGTCGTGCTGACACACGAGCCGCCCACGGACTGGGCCCACGCCCACACGGGCAAAGCCCACTTCGTGACCGAGGGCATCGAGGAGGCGATCGCTCGCGCGCAGGAGATCGCCGGCGAACGGACCGTGGCCCTCGCAGCCGGCACGATCGCCGGTCAGGCACTGGGCGCCGGCCTCGTCGACGAGGTCGCCGTCGACCTCGTGCCGGTCGTGCTCGGCAGCGGCCACCGCTACTTCGCCGACGTCGACCCGGCAGCGGTGCGGCTGGGGGACCCGACGACGATCATTCCCAGCACGCGGGTGACGCACATGGTGTTCCCTGTCGAGAGGTAGGGATCGGGTGGCCCCTGTCGGGGCTGCCCGCTAGCGTCGGACCATGGCGTCCGAACGCATCACCCTCACCGTTCCCGGTCCGGACGGCGACCGCGAGGTCGGCATCTCGAACCCCCACCGCGTGATCTGGCCCGAGCAGGGAATCACGAAGCTGGAACTGGCCGAGTACCTCATCGCGGTCCAGACGCCCTTCCTGGCTGCCAACGGCGATCGACCGGTGTCGCTCGAGCGCTTCCCCGAGGGCGTCGACGGCGAGAAGTTCTACTCCAAGAACCCGCCGAAGGGAGCGCCGGCCTTCGTCGAGGCGCAGACGGTGACGTACAACAGCGGGCGGCGGCATCCGCAGATCATCCTCACCGAGATCGCCGCCGCGGTCTGGGCGGTGCAGATGAACACCATCGTGTTCCACCCGTGGGCGTCGCTGACGGCGAACACCGACAACCCGGTCGAGCTGCGCATCGACCTCGATCCACAGCCGGGCACCGATTTCGCGGATGCCGCAGCCGTCGCCCCCGCGCTGCGCGACGTGCTCGCGGAGGCAGGGCTCACGGCGTTCCTCAAGACGAGCGGCAACCGCGGCATCCACGTGTTCTGCCCGATCGAGCCGGAGTGGGAGTTCCTCGAGGTGCGCCACGCCGTCATCGCCGCCGGACGAGAGCTGGAGCGGCGGCTGCCCGACAAGGTCACGATGAACTGGTGGAAGGAGGAGCGCGGCGAGCGCATCTTCATCGACTTCAACCAGGCCAACCGCGACCGCACGATGGCCGGCGCCTACAGCCCGCGCGCGCTGGCCGCCGCCACCGTGTCGACGCCGCTCACATGGGAGGAACTCGAGGCGGGCGTGGACCCGACCGCGTTCACAGTGCGCACCGTTCCGCAGCGCCTCGCCGAGGTCGGCGATCCCTGGGCGGACCTGCTCGCCAAGCCGGGACGCATCGACACGCTCCTCGAGTGGTGGCAGCGCGATCTCGACGACGGCCTGGGCGAGCTGCCCTTCCCGCCCGACTTCCCGAAGATGCCCGGCGAGCCGCCGCGCGTGCAGCCCAGCCGCATCAACCCCGAGAACTGGCCGAAGAGCGATGCGTGACCGAGGCGCGACAGCCGATGCCGCTCACCCCGACAGGTCGGGCAGGTCGCGGATCAGCGCGATCGCAATGCCGGCCGCGGTCGCCGGCGTGAGGCCCTTCGTGCCGCGCGGGTCGTCGGCCGCAGTTTCTGAGACGACCACCGCCACCGCGCCGCGCGATCGGTCGACCACGAGCGCGGTGCCTCCGTCGCCCTGCGCGTAGAAGACGCCACGCGGCGCGTCGACCCACCACTGGTATCCGTAGCTCGTCGTGCCGATGTCTCGCGTGGCGACGAGGGGCGAGGTGGCCTCGACCGCCCACGTCGGCGAGATCACCTGCGTGCCGTTCCAGTCGCCCTCGTCGAGGTACAGCTGGCCGATCCGCAGGAGGTCCGAGGGGCGCAGGCGCAGGTGCGAGTAGCCGAGGTTCACGCCCTGCGGGTCGGCCGGCCAGGCCACCTCGGCGTCGTCGTAGGCGGGGCGCAGCGTGGCGAGATCCGCTTCGGCGCTCAGGCGCTGTTCCCACAGCGGATCGGAATCGATGCCCAGGGGATCGAAGAGCGCCTCCTTCGCGAACGAGAGCACCGACTTCCCGGTCGCCTGGGTGATCACGGCGGCGAGGATGTGGGCGCCGGCATCGGACGGGAGCAGACGGCCCCCGACGGGGTCGCGGGCCGTCCGCCCCGCGAGGATCGACGCGACCCAGTCCGGGTCGACGGCGGTGGGCGCCACGCGCAGGGGGAAGCCCGCGGTGTGCGTGAGCACCGACTTCAGCGGAATGGCGGCCGTCTCGGGCGTGAGGATGCCGGCGTATGCGGGCAGCAGCTCGCCGAGCGTGGCCTCGATGCCGCGGATGAGGCCGCGATCGATCGCGATGCCGACGAGGGTGGCGGTCACGATGCGGGTGACGCCCCGCACGTCCCACGTATCGCCGGGACCGGAGTCGACGTAGCGCTCGTACAGCGGCTCGCCGTGCTGCTGCACGATGATGGCGCGAACCGTCTCCTCCCCGTAGACGACATCGAAGACCGACGCCAGATCTTGGTCCATCACCTCGGTCGGCGACGGCGAGGGAGCCGTCGCGCACCCGCTCGCGATCAAGAGAAGCCCCAGCGCGGCGGCCGCGAGCGCACGCCGCACGCCGGCGAGGCGCGACGCTGTGCGGTGGTGGCCGGCCATGAAAGCCTCCGTGGCTCTGGCCGCACCGTACACCCGCGCCGACCCGTCGGACAGGGGGTCGGCTCGCCAGCCCGGATGGAGCGCTCGCGGTGCCGCGCTCGGGTCCCAGGGCTCAGACCACCGTGCTCTCGGGGTCGAGGCCGAGGGCGGCCCGACCCCCGTCGACGGGGAGGATCGCACCGGTGATGAACTCGGACTCGGGCGACAGCAGGAAGGCGACCGCCTGGGCGACGTCGATCGGTCGGCCGACGCGGCCGAGCGGGTGCAGCTCGGCCATCCGCCCGTCGGCATCCGGATGCGCGCGGCGGTACTGCTCGTAGCGCTCGGTCGCGATCGAGCCCAGCGCGACGGCATTGACGCGGATGCCGTGCGGACCGTGGTCGACCGCGGCGGCGCGCGTGAGCCCTTCGATGGCCGCCTTCGCGGTGGCGTAGGGCAATGCGCCTCGCACCGGACGCTGCGCCTGGTGCGACGAGACGTTCACGATCGAACCGGGCCGATCGTGGATGAGGAAGTGCCGCACCGCGGTGTGGCACCCGACGACAGCGAGGTCGAGGTTGAGCGCCACCGCGGCGCCGATCTCCTCGGCCGTGGCAGTGGTGAGGGCGGCATCGCCGAAGACGGCGGCGTTGTTGACCCACCCGCCCAGCTCGCCGTGCGTCTCGGCGAGCTCCGCGGCGGCCGCGGCCGCAGCGGCATCACCTGCGTCGGCGGGGAGGTGATGCACGCGTGGGTTCGTCTCTCCGGCAGGCGCCGGGTCGAGGTTGACCACGTGTCCGATCGTGGCGAGGTGCTCGGCGATGACGGCGCCGACGCCGCCGCTCGCGCCGGTCACGACGAAGGAGCGGAAGCGATCACCGGCCATCGTCGGCTCAGACCAGGACGTCGGCCAGGTCGTATGCCGCCACGACCTCGAGCTGCTCGTAGGTGCACGACGTCGGATCGCGGTCGGGACGCCAGCGCTCGAACTGCACGGTATGGCGGAACCGCCAGCCCTCGAGCTGGTCGTACCGCACCTCGAGCACCCGTTCGGGTCGCAGCTTCACGAACGACGAGTCGGCGCGGCCGGCCTGGAAGCGGGACTTCTCGCCCTCGCCCTTCAACGCCTCGCCGTCGGCGTCTCGCTGCACGAGCGGTGCCAGCTCATCGATGAGCTCGAGGCGGCGCGCGTTGCTCCATGCGGCGACACCGCCGACAGGGTAGAGCGTGCCGTCTTCGCCGTACAGCCCGACCAGCAGGGAGCCGACGCCCTCGCCGGACTTGTGGATGCGGTACCCCAGCGCCACGACGTCGGCGGTGCGTGCGTGCTTGATCTTGAACATCGTGCGCTTGCCAGGAGCGTAGGGCTGATCGAGTGGTTTCGCGACGACGCCGTCGAGACCCGCCCCCTCGAACTCGGCGAGCCAGCGGCGCGCGAGGTCGGGATCGTCGGTCGTGCGCGTCACGTGCACGGGGTCGGGCACGTCGCGAAGCAGGTTCACGAGCGTCTCGCGACGGGTGGCGAACGGCTCGCCCTGCAGATCGCGGTCGCCGACGGCCAGGAGGTCGAAGGCGATGAACATCGCCGGGGTCTGTTCGGCGAGCATGTTGACGCGGGATGCCGCGGGGTGGATGCGCTGCGACAGCGACTCCCAGTCGAGCCGCCGACGGCCGTCACGATCGACCGGCACGACGATCTCACCGTCCAGCAGACAGGGTTCCGGCAACACGCGCGCGAAGGCCTCGACGAGCTCCGGGAAGTAGCGCGTCAGCGGCTTCGCGCCGCGCGAGCCGATCTCGACGTTCTCGCCGTCCCACGAGATCAGGGCGCGGAAGCCGTCCCACTTGGGTTCGTAGCTCAGTCCGCCCGGCACCTTCGCCGCGTCGGGGACATCGGGCACGGACTTCGCGAGCATCGGCGCGGGGATCTCGTACGGCATGCGTCTCATCCTGCCGCGGTCCGCCGACACCCGACAGTCCTGGCGGTCGGCGGTGCGGTCAGGCCGGCGAGGCGGCCGAGGCGCTCGCGCTGTACAGCGCCGCCGCCTCGGCGCGGTTGGCCGCGCCGATCTTCGCGAGGATCGCCGACACGTGCACCGACGCGGTCTTCGGACTGATGAACAGCCGCTGGCCGATCTGCGGGTTGGTGAGGCCTTCGGCGACGAGCTCGAGCACTTGAAGCTCCCGCGGGGTCAGCGATGCGATGGCCCCGGCGCTCGTCTCCGCGGCGGTGGTTCCTGTCGGAGCGAGGCGAGCCTGCGCCGCGAGCTCGGCAGCCCAGCGCGCGGCCCGCGCCACGCCCAGCGCCGGTGCCTCGGCCGTGACGGCGGCCAGCAGGTCTGCGGCGGCGTCGCGCTCGCCGGCGTCGATCTGCGCCCAGGCCAGACGGCAGCGCGCCGTCTGCAGGTGCCACGTCGGCATGCCCCCGAGGCTCAGCTCGTCCACGATCGCGCGCCACGCCGTCAGCCGTTCGTCGGCAGGGGCGCCGTCGCCGTCCGCGAGCACGGCACGGACGAATCTCGACACACGCCCCGCGAGCTCGGTGTCGGGCCAGCCGGCGAGGGCTCGTTCGATGCGCGCGCGCACCTCGGCGTCGCCGGGGTGGCCGGGGGAGTGCGTGAGCAGGGCCGCCGTCAGTACGGCATAGCGGCGCGCCGTGCGGCCGCTCTCCGGCTGCTCCGCGGCAGTGAGGACTGCGGCGGCGGCATGCGTTCCCTCCTGAGCGTGAAGGGTCAAGGCGGCGTCGGCCCGCTCGACCGCCCACCAGGCGGCCTTCTCGGAATGCCGGCGCTGCGCCTCGTCGACGCGGCCGCGCTCGGCTGTGAGCAGGTCGTCGCGCTCGCGCGGGCGGTCGTCCCACGTCAGGTGCGAGGAGAGCAGTCGGAGCGTGGAGGCCGCATCGGTCTGGCTCATCAGCCGGCGTGCGCGGCGCGCATACTGGAGCGCGGCCTCGGGCTCTCCGGTGGCGAACAGGGCGAACGCCACCGATTGGGCGATCGCCGCTCCCGAGCCCCGTTCGATGCCGGCCCGGACGACGTCTTCGTAGTGCTGCGTGCCGGTGACGACCGCCTCGTGGAGGCGACCGGCCGACACCAGCATGTGCGTGAGCGCGTTGCCCACGTAGGCGCGCATCGACGGGTCCAGCCGCAGAGCGACGGCGCGCGCGAGGGGCGCCAGCGCGGCCGACTCCTGCTCTTCGTCGCCGGCGAGCCGCCACGCTTCGACGGTCAGCGCGACCGCCAGGGCGGCGTCGTCTCCGGCTTCCTCGGCGAGGGCGATGGCGCGAGCGGCGTGCTCCGCGGCATCCGTGCCGTGCTCGTCGATCGCCATGTTGGTGAGCACGCGCGACAGCAGCACCCGCGCGCGAGGATCGTCGACCCCCTCGAGCAGGGCGACGGCCTCGTCGAGGTCGGCCGGACGGGTGGTGTGCGTGTGCTCGAGGTTGAAGGTCTGGACGTGTCGCTGCCGTATCAGCGCCGCGCGGATGAGCGGATCGTCGGGGCAGACGGCGAGGCCCTCGTTGGCTGACCGCAGGGCGCGCTCGGCATCGCCGAGGTCGTGCCAGGCCTGCGCGGCATCGAGGTGCAGCGCCGGCAGGGTCGTTCCGGCGCGGGCCTCCGCGTCGGGAACCTGCTCCCAGAGTTCGGCGAGGCGTTCGGCCAGCTTCGCGGAGGTGGCGGGCGAGAACCGCGTGCGGGACTGGCGCAGCGCGGCGACCGTCGCGTCGAACGCGGCCGGAAGGTCTCGGGCGGCGAGCCAGTGCTCGGCGACGGCGGAGGCGTCGTCGGGCGAGTCGCTGCGGTGGGCGCCCAGATGCTCGGCGTAGCGGCGATGCACCCGCACCCGCTCGCTCGGCAGCATCTCGGCCTCGACAGCCTCGCGCGTGAGCGCATGGCGGAACGCGTAGCCGGCGCCATCGGCGGCGATGACGCGCGTGTCGATCGCCTCCCGCACCGCGTCGTCGAGCGTCCGCTCGTCGAGCATCGCCACGGCCGCGAGCACGTCGTCGTCGACGTGCACGCCGCCGGCGGCCATCGTGCGCACGACCTGCTGGGCGTCGGCGCCGAGCCGCGTGTAGCGGGCGAGGACGAGCTCGCGCAGCGTGTCGGGCAGAGCGCGGTCACCGAGGTCCACGAGCTCTTCCACGAGGAACGGGATGCCGCCGCTGCGCTTCGCCAGTGCCTCGACCACGCGGGGGTCCAGGCCGCCCGCCAGCTGGTCGACCTGCTCGGCGACCTCGTCGAGAGTGAGCGGCAGCACCTCCACGCGGACGACGGACCGCGTGCGATCGAGCTCGGCCAGCACGGGCCGCAGCGGGTGGAAGCGGTCGATGTCATCGGAGCGGTAGGTCGCGACGATGGTCAGCCGCCGGCCTCGGAGCGTGCTGGCCAGGGTCTTCAGCAGGGCCATGGTGGCGGCATCCGCCCACTGCAGGTCTTCGAGCACGACCACGACGTGGCGGCGCCGAGACAGGCCTTCGAGCAGCACCTCGATCGCCTCGGCGAACTCGCCGCCGGCCTCTTCGGGCTCGGCAGATGCGTCGGCGATGCCGGGGACCAGCGCTGCGAGGCTCGCGATCGCGGCGGCCGAGCCGGCGGCCTCGCGCAGCGCGTCGGTGCCGACGGCATCGTGCAGGTCGCGCAGCACGCGCCGGATCGGGCCGAACGGCGCACCGATCGGCCCGAGGTCCACGCATTGCCCGAAAGCGACGACGGGGCCGGGAGCCTCGTCCGTCGCGGCGGCCGGATGCCCCGACCCGAAGTCGTCGGTCGTGACGAGCGCGAGGAACTCCTGCACGAGCCGGGTCTTGCCGACCCCCGCCTCGCCGCGCACCACGACGGTGCGGGGGCGTCCGGCGGCGCCCTCGTCGAACGCCTCGAGCAGGGCGGCGAGCTCGTTGTGCCGGCCGACCATGCGCGGGCTCGAAGAGAGTGCGGGCATGTTCATATCGTGGCACTGCCCACCGACGAGCGGAGCGTCATCGTGTGGCGACGGACGTGGCGCCCCGGCTCGCCGCCACGGCACCCACTCGGGGCGCCCGAGGGGCTCGGTGCGTCGCGGCACGCAGCCACCCGGCGAGCGGGCGACGTTGCGGGCGCACCGGCGAGGCGCCTCGCTCGGCCTGAGCGAGGATCAGCTCGTTCTGGCGAGCGAGGTCGCCGGCGCGGTGCTGGTCGAGAAGGTAGCCGGCATAGGTCATGTCGTTCATGAGTGTTCTCCTGTCTGCGGCGGAGCCCCGATGCGGCCTCCGGGCTTGCTGACAGGTACGACATTCCTCGCTAAGGGGGGTGCCCCCCATCGGGCAGATGCCCTGTCTTGGCGTAGGGGAGCGTCTTAGACGCGCGGCTCGCGCCCTAAGCCGCGCCTCCGCGGGCTCGTCGCCGCGCCGGTGCGGCGGTGGCGACGCCGCTCCTCAGCCCGCGACGGGATGCTTCGGCCGGGCCCAGCGCGCCGGCAGGTCGGTGCCGTCCCAGACCTGGATGATGCCCCACGCCGCGGCGGTGATGGGCACCGCGAGCACGGCGCCGACGATGCCGCCGAGGACCGTGCCTACGGTCAGGGCGACCAGGATAACGAACGCGTGCAGCTTCATCGACCGGCCCATGAGCACGGGCTGCAGGAAGTTGCCCTCGAGCTGGTTGACGAGCACGACCACCCCGACGACCAGGAGGGCGTTGATCGGCCCGTTCGCAACGAGTGCGACGAGCGCCGCCACGATGCCGGCCACCGTCGCGCCCACGATCGGGATGAAGGCGAGCAGGAAGACGAGCACCGAGAGCGGGATCGCCAGCGGAACCTGAAGGATGAGCAGACCGATCAGGATGCCGATGGCATCGACGGCGGCGACAGTCGCCGTGCCGCGCACGTACGAGCCCAGCACCGTCGTGGTCTTGTCGCCGATGCGGCGCGCGCGCAGGTAGTTCGCCCCGCGGAACGGCCGCAGCAGGAACTCCCACATCTGGGGACCGTCCTTGAGGAAGAAGAACAGGATCGTCACCATGAGCACGAGCCCGGTCACGAAGTTCGCGACCGCCCCGACGCCGGCGAGCGCGCCGGAGCCGAACTGCGCGCTCGTGACGAAGTCGGTGAGCGTCTTCACCCACTCGTCCAGCTGATCAGGCTGAACGAAGTCGAAGGGCAGCGTCTGCATCCAGGCGAGTAGACGCTGGAAGCCGTCTTCGGCCTGCGCGTACAGGTCGTCCCACTGGTCGCGCACCGCCCACACGATGAGCCAGCCCAGGAGGCCCAGGATCACCACGATGGCGAGCAGCGTGATCAGCGTCGCGAGGATCGATGGGATGCCGCGCCGCCGCATCCAGCTCATCACCGGGTTGAACGCGCACGCCAGGATGAGCGCGATGACGAGCGGGATCGTCACGAGGGTGAGCTGCTGGATCGCGAAGACGATGCCCGCGACGAGCGCCACGACCACGATGATCTGGATCGCACGGATGCCGAGCTTGCCGAACCCGTCGGCCCACAGGCTCCAGGGCGCGCGGGTCGCCGTCGGCTGGACCTCGTGCGTTTCGAGGACGACGCGCTGAGGGTCGTTGCGGAACAGTCCCATGCCGCGAGGCTAGGCGTCGCGGCGGATCCCGCTCTGCGGGTTGCGCCGGAGTCCCGATCCGGGCTATGCGAACGCGCTCATGCCCGTGATGTCGCGGCCGATGAGCAGTGCCTGCACGCTCTCGGTGCCCTCGTAGGTGTGGATCGCCTCGATGTCGGCCATGTGCTGCATGACGCCGTTCTCGAGGAGGATGCCGTTGCCGCCGAGCATGTCGCGCGCCGTCGACGCGATCCGGCGGGCCGCGCGCGTGTTGTGGTACTTCGCCAGCGAGGCCTGCGTCGGGCGCAGTTCGCCGCGCTCCTCGAGATCGGCCATCCAGCGGCAGTACAGCTGCATCGCGGTGAGCTCTTCGAGCATGTTCGCGAGGCGCTCCTGCACCATCTGGAACTTCGCGAGCGGCTTGCCGAACTGGATGCGCTGCTGCGAGTAGGCGAGCGCCGCCTCATAGCAGGCGGTGGCGTGGCCGAGCGCCGACCACGCGACACCCGACCGTGTCGAGTAGAGCACGGTCGAGGCATCCTTGAAGCTCCGCGTACCGGGGAGGACTGCATCGGACGGCACGCGCACGCCGTCGAGCACGATGTGCGCCTGATGGATGCCGCGCAGCGACGCCTTGCCCTGGATCACGGTGCCGACATACCCCGGTGCGTCCTGCTCGACGAGGAAGCAGCGCACGGCGCCGTGGTATTCGTCGTCCGCCTCGACGCGCGCCCACACGAACGTGATGCCGCCCGAGGCTCCGTTGCCGATCCACTTCTTGGCGCCGTCGATGATCCACTCGCCGGTCGCGGGGTCGCGCCGTGCGACGGTCTCGAGCGAGACCGAGTCCGATCCGTGGTCGGGTTCGGTGAGGGCGAAGGATGCCGGAACCTCGCCGCGCGCGACGGGCACGAGCCAGCGCGCCTGCTGCTCGTCGCTGCCGAACAGGGCGAGCGTGCGAAGGGCGAGGCCGCCCTGGACGGCGAGCACGGTGCCGAGCGAGCCGTCACCGCGCGAGATCTCCATGTTGACGAGCCCCGCCGCGAGCGGCGAGAGGTGCGTCAGCGCCGGATGCGCGATGCCGTCGTTGAAGAGGTCGAGCTGACCCATGCGCATCGCCAGGTCGAGCGGGTACTCCGCGGTGTCCCACGCCTCGAGCATGCGCGTGCCGACCTCGTCGATGTAGGCCTCGGCGCGTTCCCACGCCTCGCGGTCGGCGGCGGGGATGTCGGCGAACACGGCGTAGTAGTCCGTGCCGCGGCGCGCGGTCACGTCGTACCCTTCGACGCTCTGACCGGGGCGGGGCTGGAAGTCGGTCACGATCGGGCTCCTGACGCGGGTGACGGCGGCTGCGGCATCCGGTTCGCGTGGAACTGAATCCCACGAACCATAGTACTCAGTGTCACGCCGTTCCCGCCTGCCGCGAAACGCACCCTCCGTGTCTGCTAACGTGGGAAACCGACCAGCCGGTATGTTGCGGTTGGGATGTCGCAAGGAGGCGCCATGACCAACGACCACGCCCGTCGCTTCGACAGCACGGTGTCGCTCGTCACCGGTTCGAGCCGCGGGATCGGGTTCGCGATCGCGCAGCGCATCGTCGACGAGGGCGGCTCGGTCGTCCTCACCGGTCGCAAGCAGGATTCGCTCGACGCCGCCGTCGCCGAACTCGGCGACGCTGCGTCCGCCGTCGCCGGGCGCGCCGACGACGCCGACCATCGGGCGGCTGTCTTCGCGCACATCGCCGAGCGGCATGGCCGGCTCGACCATCTCGTCAACAACACCGGCATCAACCCGGTGTACGGACCGATCGTGGACATCGAGACCGAGGCTGCCCGCAAGATCCTCGAGGTCAACGTGGTCGCGACGCTCGACTGGACGCGCGCCGCGCTCGCCGCGGGACTCTCCCGCTCGGTGGTCAACATCGCTTCGGTCGCCGGTCTCGGCGCGAGCCCCGGCATCGCGTTCTACGGCATCTCGAAGGCCGCGCTCATCAACCTCACCGCCCAGCTCGCGTACGAGCTCGCGCCGGGCATCCGCGTCAACGCCGTCGCGCCGGCCGTCATCAAGACCGCCTTCGCCCGGGCGCTCTACGAGGGGCACGAGGCCGAGGCATCCGCCGCATACCCGCTGGCGCGTCTCGGCGAGCCGGCAGACGTCGCCGGGCCGGTCGCGTTCCTGCTCTCGGACGATGCGGCCTGGATCACCGGCCAGACCCTCGCGATCGACGGCGGCGCCGGCATCCGTCCGCTCGTCTGACAGGAAGCGCGACAGGTTCGGGTGAAGGATGAAGGAATGAAGGATTCCCACGTCGCCGACGACGTCACCCGCGCCGCCGTCGAGCTGTTCGCCCGTCAGGGGTACGCCAACACCAGCGTGCAGCAGATCGTCGAGGCCGCCGGCGTCACCAAGGGCGCGATGTACCACTACTTCGAGTCGAAGGACGACCTGCTCTTCGGCATCTACGAGCGTCTGCTGACGCTGCAGAAGGCGCACCTCGACGAGATCATCGGCCGCGGCGGCACCGTCGACGAGGTGCTGCGCGCGGTGTGCATCGACGTGCTCGAGACCTCCATCGACTCGATGGAGGAGGGGGCGGTGTTCTTCCGCAGTCTCAACATGCTGTCGGCGCCCCGCCGTCAGGAGGTGACCCGTCGCCGCCGCGCCTATCACGATGAGTTCGCCGAGCTCATCTCCCGCGGCCAGGCCGACGGGCTCTACCGCACCGACATCCCGCTCGCGATGCTCGTCGCCCACTTCTTCAGCGACGTGCACTACCTGTCGCACTGGTACTCGCCCGAAGGGCCCGAAGACAAGACGCTCGTCGCCGAGCAGCTGACCGACCTGTTCCTGACCAGTCTGAGGAGAGCGGATGCCGCAACCTGAGGTGACCCCGAGGTCCGACGCCGCGCGCGCTCTGCCCGACGCGATGCGCGCCTGGCGCGTGACGCAGCTGGGCGAGCCCGCCCAGGCGCTCTCGCTCGACACCGTCCCACTGCCGGCTCCGGCTGCGGGTGAGGTGCTCGTGAAGGTCGCGGCCGTCGCGGCCAACTTCCCCGACGTGCTGCTGTGCCGCGGCGAGTATCAGGTGAAGCCCGCGCTGCCGTTCAGCCCCGGCATCGAGTTCGTCGGCACGGTCGCCGCGCTCGGCGACGGGGTCGAAGGGCTCGCGGTCGGCGAGCGCGTGGTCGGGTCGAAGATCGGTGTGCTCTCGGAGTATGCGGTGCTGCCGGCATCCGATGTCTGGAGCGCCCCCGCTTCGCTCTCGGATGCCGAGGCGGCGGGACTGACTGTCGCGTACCAGACGGCCTGGTTCGGGCTCCACCGGCGTGCGGCGCTGCAGTCGGGCGAGTGGCTGCTCGTGCACGCGGCGGCCGGCGGTGTCGGGCTCGCCGCCGTGCAGCTCGGCGTGGCCGCCGGCGCACGTGTCATCGGC
>NZ_JBJDRK010000080.1:0-13499 GCF_044987405.1 Microbacterium sp. ZW T2_14
GTCCCCACAGCTCCCGTGAGGTGCGGCGAGCCAGCCCCGGGTCGCCGCTCAGGAGCGACTGCACGAGGCCCGCCCGCAGCGCCGAGCGTGCGCGGCCGAGTCCCTGCTGCTGCTCGAGCGCCAGGCCGGCCATCGCGATCACCGCGGTGACGACGACGCGTCCCTCCTGGTCGAGGTCGCCGGCGGCGATCGCGATCACGCCGCGCAGATGGCCGCCTCGTCCGAGCGTCTGCAGCGTGAAGGGCGTGTCGCCGAGGTGCAGCGACGATCCGGCGCGGGCACCGCGGTGGAGCACTCCGGTCACCTCGCGCTGCAGCGCGGCGGACGTCTCCGAATCGAGCGCGCCCGCGGGGTGCTCGCGTGCCAGCTCGCCGGCGGCGTCGAACATGCCCACCCAGGTGTCGAGCTGCTTGGCGAGCTCGGCCACGGTCGCCCCGAGCCCGTCCGGGCGGAGCGCCGCCAGGGCGATCGCGCGCTGTGCGGCGAGCGCCCAGCTGCGGCGGGCGTAGGCCTCGGCGGCGATCGCCTCGGCGTTCGCGCGCGCCACCGCGATGAACGGCGTGCGATACGGCACCTCGAACAGCGGCATCCGCTCGTCCCGGCACGCGTCGATCAGCGCCGGAGGGATGCCGTCGCGCACCACCTCCGTGCCGAAACCGAGGCCGACGACGCCGCGTGCCGCGAGGCGGCGGACGTAGGCGCGGTACACCTCGGACGCGCCGTCGCCCTGCGGGAACTGGGTGCCGGTGGTGAGCAGCACGAGGCCCTCGGAGAGGAACGGGGTGGGATCGGCGAGATCCGAGCTGTGCACCCAGCGGATCGCCCTGTCCAAGGCCTGCGGCCTGGGGTCGTCGCCCGTCAGCTTCAGCCGCAGGTCGCGGCGTGCGAGCAGCGCGCGGAGGGTGGGGGCATCGGCATCCATGATGCTCCGAGTGTACGGGGGGTACAGCGAGGCAAACAGAATGTACAGCAGGGAGGGTGCGAGGGCTCCGTGGAGCGACATACGCTCCCCAGCATGAGCAGCGCAGCCGACATCGTCACAGAAACGCCCCTCGGCGGTCCGACCCTCCCGCAGGAGCGCCGCCTGGTCACCAGCATCCCCGGTCCCCGCTCGCAGGAGCTCCTCGACCGCAAGGCCGATGCCGTGGCGGCCGGAGTGGGTCACACCGCGCCCGTCCACGCGGTCGCAGCGGGCGGCGGGGTCATCGTCGATGCCGACGGCAACTCGCTCATCGACCTCGGTTCGGGGATCGCGGTCACCACGATCGGCAACGCGCACCCGAAGGTGGTCGCGGCGGTGCAGGCGCAGGTCGCCCAGTTCACCCACACCTGCTTCATGATCGCGCCGTACGACTCCTACGTGTCGGTCGCCGAGGCGCTCAACCGCATCACGCCCGGCGACCACGCCAAGAAGAGCGCCCTGTTCAACTCGGGCGCCGAGGCGGTGGAGAACGCCGTCAAGATCGCCCGGAAGTACACCGGCAAGCAGGCCGTCGTCGCGTTCGACCACGGCTACCACGGCCGCACGAACCTCACGATGGCCCTGACCGCCAAGGCGATGCCGTACAAGAGCGGCTTCGGGCCCTTCGCCTCGGAGATCTACCGCGCGCCGCTGTCGTACCCGTACCGCGACGGGCTCACCGGCCCCGAGGCGGCCAAGAAGGCCATCTCGCTCATCGAGAAGCAGGTCGGCGCCGACAACCTCGCCGCCGTGATCATCGAGCCGATCCAGGGCGAGGGCGGCTTCATCGTCCCCGCCGACGGCTACCTTCCGGCGCTCGTCGACTGGTGCCGCGCGAACGACGTGGTGTTCATCGCCGACGAGATCCAGACCGGCTTCGCCCGCACGGGCGAGATGTTCGCGAGCGAGGTCTTCGGCATCGTCCCCGACCTCATCACCACCGCCAAGGGCATCGCGGGGGGCCTGCCGCTCGCGGCCGTCACCGGACGAGCAGAGATGATGGATGCCTCGCACGCAGGCGGCCTCGGCGGAACCTACGGTGGCAATCCCGTCGCCTGTGCCGCGGCGCTCGCCGCGATCGACGTGTTCGAGAACGACGGGATGCTCGAGCGCGCCCGCGAGATCGAGACCGTCCTCAAGGGCCGCCTGCAGCAGCTCCAGGCCGCCGATCCGCGCGTCGG
Source organism: Microbacterium sp. ZW T2_14 (assembly GCF_044987405.1). Lineage (NCBI taxonomy): Bacteria > Bacillati > Actinomycetota > Actinomycetes > Micrococcales > Microbacteriaceae > Microbacterium > Microbacterium sp. ZW T2_14. The sequence goes on from NZ_JBJDRK010000080.1 coordinate 2,143, forward strand.
CGACGTGCGCGGCCACGGTGCGATGATCGCGGCCGAGTTCGTGGACCCCGCGACGGGAGAGCCGGATGCCGCGCTCACCGCCGCGGTCGCGAAGGCGTCCATCGCACAGGGCGTCATCGTGCTCACCTGCGGCACCTACGGGAACGTGATCCGTTTCCTGCCGCCGCTGTCGATCACCGACGACCTGCTCCACGAGGGCCTGGACGTCGTCGCAGCAGCGCTCGCGGCATCCTGATCCCTCCGATCCGCCTGAACCTCTGATCCTCGGATCGATCCCGCGGCGGCCCGACCGGCCGCCGCGGGGTACCGAACCACACGCGAGGCGCGCGAGCATGCGCGCCCTGACGAAGGAGTCCCCATGACCGAGCTGACCCGCGACGTCGTCATCGTCGGCGCCGGTGCCGCCGGCACCACCGCTGCCAACGAACTGAAGAAGGCCGGTCTGTCGGTCGTCGTGCTCGAGGCACGCGACCGCGTCGGCGGGCGTCTGTGGACCGATGTCATCGACGGCGCCATGCTCGAGATCGGCGGCCAGTGGGTGTCGCCCGACCAGGACGCCCTCAAGGAGACGATCGCCGAGCTGGGCCTCGAGACCTACAGCCGCTATCGCGAGGGCGAGTCGGTGTACGTCGGGGCCGACGGCGCGTCGGTCCGCTTCACGGGCGAGATGTTCCCCGTGGCGCCGGAGACCGAGCGTGTGATCGCCGAGATCACCGAGCGTCTGGACGCCATGGTCGCCGAGATCGATCCCGACCGCCCGTGGGCCCACCAGAAGGCGGCCGAATGGGACGCGATCACGTGGGATGCGTGGCTGCGCGCGCAGACCGACGACGACGAGGCCGTCCGCAACCTCGCGTTCGCGACCGGCTCGGCGATGCTCACCAAGCCCACGCACGCCTTCTCCCTCCTGCAGTCGCTGCTGATGGCGGCCTCCGCCGGGTCGTACTCGAACCTCGTGGACGCGGACTTCATCCTCGACAAGCGCGTGATCGGGGGCCTGCAGCAGGTTCCGCTGCTGCTGGCCGAGCGCCTCGGCGACGACGTGCTGCTCGGGCACCCGGTCCGCACTGTCGCGTGGTCGCCTTCGACCGGCTCGGGGACCGGTGGGGTGACCGTCGAGGCCGACGGCGATCTGCGCGTGCACGCGCGGTACGTGATCCTCGCGCACGCACCGGTGCTCTACAACCGCATCTCGTTCGTGCCGGCGCTGCCGCGCCTCCAGCACCAGATGCACCAGCACATCTCCATGGGCTTCGTGATCAAGGTGCACGCCGTCTACGACCGTCCGTTCTGGCGTGAGCAGGGCCTCTCGGGCACGGCGTTCAGCCCGTACGAGCTCGTGCACGAGGCCTACGACAACACGAACCACGCCGATGACCGGGGGACGCTCGTCGGCTTCGTGTCGGACCGCAACGCGGACGACGTCTTCCGCCTGACGCCGGAGGAGCGCAAGGAGCGCATCCTCGCATCGCTGTCGCACTACTACGGCGCCGAGGCCGAGAACCCGGTCGTGTACTACGAGAGCGACTGGGGCTCGGAGGAGTGGACCCGCGGCGCGTACGCCGCCAGCTTCGACATGGGGGGCCTGCACCGGTACGGCGCCGATGTGCGCGAGGCCGTCGGTCCCATCCACTTCGCCTGCAGCGACGTGGCCGGCGCCGGCTACCAGCACGTCGACGGCGCCATCCGCATGGGACGCCTGGCCGCTGCGAACATCGTCGAAGCGGCCCGACGATGACCGCGCACGTGGTCGTCGGCTACACGGCGACGGATGCCGGCGCCGACGCCGTCGCGCTGGGGGTGCGCCTGGCCGCCGCCACCGGGGCCGCGCTCGATCTCGTGCTCGTGCTGCCGGGGGAGGACCGCAGCGTCATCACACCGCCCGACGCGAGCTACGACCGCTACCTCCAGGGGCAGGCGGAGACGTGGCTCGCTGAGGCGGCCGGGTCGATTCCGGATGCCGTGGCGCACCAGTCTCACGTGCGCTTCGGCGACTCGTTCGCCGAAGGGCTGATCGCGGCCGCGCACGAGCTCGGGGCTTCGCTCATCGTGGTGGGCGCGGCGAACGGCGGGCTGCGCGGCCGCCACCGCCTGGGAACCGTCGCCACCGAGCTGCTCCACTCCTCCGACGTCGCCGTCGCCCTGGCCCCGGAGGGCACACGGCAGACCGACGTCACCGGCATCAGCCGCGTCACGGCCGCGATCGGCACGCGGCCCGGCGCGAGCGCGCTCCTCGATGCGAGCCTCGCGATCGCCACCGCAGCCGGGGCGCCGCTGCGGCTGCTGTCGCTCGTCTCGGTCGACCTGCCGGTCGGCGTCGACACCGGCGTGATCCGCATCGCGGGGGCGGCGCACGCCGACGACGTCCTCGGCAAGGCGCTCGACGCGCTTCCCGCCGGCCTCGACGCCGACGTGGTCGTCGCGCGCGGCGAGAGCATCGAAGACGCCGTCGCCCACCTGGCCTGGGAGCCGGGTGAGCTCGCCGTCGTCGGCTCCAGCCGGCTGGCACAGCCCCGACGCCTGTTCCTCGGCTCGACGGCGGCCAAGATGCTGCACGAGCTTCCCGTCCCGATGGTCGTCGTGCCCCGCACATACGACAAGGAGAGCGCCCGCGCACTGTCGCGCGCCGGCGCCGAAGAAGGAGAACGCGCATGAGCGCTTCCCAGCAGACCGGCGCCGCGGCGCCACTCGATGCCGGCGTCGACGCCGGCGGATTGTCGAAGAAGGGACTCAGCGCCGGCGCCGTCGGCGTGCTCGGCGCGGTCGTCATCGGCATCTCGACCATCGCCCCGGCCTACACGCTGACCGCATCGCTCGGCCCCACGGTCGCGGTCGTCGGCACCCAGGTGCCGGCGATCATCCTGGTCGGCTTCATCCCGATGCTGCTGACGGCGTTCGGCTACCGCGAGCTCAACCGCGCGATGCCCGACTCGGGCACCTCGTTCACGTGGGGCGTGCGGGCGTTCGGTCCGTGGATCGGCTGGATGACCGGGTGGGGCCTCATCGCCGCCACCGTCATCGTGCTCTCGAACCTCGCCGGCATCGCCGTGGAGTTCCTGTTCCTGCTGATTTCGCAGCTGACCGGCAACCCCGCCATCGCCGACCTCGCGTTCAATCCCTTCATCAATGTCGCCGTGTGCCTGCTGTTCATGCTGGGCGCCACCCTCATCTCCTACCGCGACATGCAGACCACCCAGAAGTTCCAGTACATCCTGGTGACCTTCCAGCTCGTCGTGCTGGTGCTCTTCGCGGTCGTCGCGATCGTCAAGGCGGTCTCGGGCGATGCGCCCGATCCCACCGCCTTCTCGTGGTCGTGGTTCAACCCGTTCGAGGTGCCGACCTTCAGCGCCTTCGCGGCCGGACTGTCGCTCTCGATCTTCATCTTCTGGGGCTGGGACGTCGTCCTCACCATGAACGAGGAGACGAAGAACCCGGCGAAGACCCCGGGTCGCGCCGCGATGCTCACCGTCGTCATCGTCGTCTCGCTGTACCTCCTGCTGTCGATCGGCCTGATGATGTTCGCGGGCGTCGGCACCGGCGCGCTGGGGCTGGCGAACGAGGAGATCTCGGCCAACGTGTTCTTCGCCCTCTCCGACCCGATCCTCGGGCCGCTCGCGTTCCTCGTGTCGCTCGCCGTGCTGTCGAGCTCGGCGGCCTCGCTGCAGTCGACCGCCGTCGGCCCGGCGCGGACGCTGCTCGCGATGGGGCATTACGGGGCCCTGCCCGACAAGTTCGCACGCGTCAGCCCGCGCTTCTTCACCCCGGGCTACGCCACCGTCGTGTCGGCGATCGTCGCGTCCGTGTTCTACGCCGTGATGCGTGTGGTGAGCGAGAACGTGCTCACCGACACGATCCTGTCGCTCGGCATGATGATCTGCTTCTACTACGGCCTCACCGCGTTCGCGTGCGTCTGGTACTTCCGCAAGCAGTGGTTCGATTCGGTGCGGAGCTTCTTCTTCACCTTCCTGTTCCCGCTCGTCGGCGGCGCCATCCTCGCGGTCCTGTTCGTGACGACCCTCATCGACTCGATGGACCCGGCCTACGGCAGCGGATCGAGCGTCTTCGGCCTCGGCCTGGTCTTCGTGCTCGGGGTCACCGTGATCCTCGTGGGCGTCGTGATCATGATCTGGCAGGCGATCAAGCGTCCGGCGTTCTTCCGCGGTGAGACACTCGGTATCGACGCACCCGAAAGCCTTCGACGCGTCCGTCGCTGACGGGCAGACTGTCCCCCCATCCATCCGATCGGAGAGCAAGCATGACCGACTACGCCGTCGTGAACCCGGCCACGGGCGAGACCCTGGCCACGTATCCGACCATCACCGATGAGGCCCTCGAGGCCGCGATCGCGGGAGCGGATGCCGCCTACCGCAGCTGGCGCGATCAGCCGGTCGCCGAGCGCGCAGCGGGCATCCGCAAGGTCGCCGAACTGCACCGTGAGCGCCGCGACGAACTCGCCGCGATCATCGTGCGCGAGATGGGCAAGCCGCTCGAGGCGGCGCTCGGCGAGGTCGACTTCGCAGCCGACATCACCGAGTACTACGCGGACCACGCCGAGAAGATCACGGGCGACCAGCCGATCGACATCGACGGCGAGGGCACCGCGGTCATCCGCCGGTCGCCTCTCGGCGTGCTGCTGGGCATCATGCCGTGGAATTTCCCGTACTACCAGGTCGCCCGCTTCGCGGCGCCCAACATCGTGGTGGGCAACACGATCCTCCTCAAGCACGCACCGCAGTGCCCCGAGTCGGCCGCCGCGATCGCGGCGATCTACGCCGACGCGGGACTCGAGGGCGTGTACACGAACATCTACGCGACGAACGACCAGGCGGCGGCCATCATCGCCGACCGCCGCGTGCAGGGCGTGTCGGTGACCGGCTCCGAGCGCGCCGGTGCTGCGGTCGCCGAGATCGCGGGGCGCAACCTCAAGAAGGTCGCGCTCGAGCTCGGCGGCTCGGACCCGTTCATCCTGCTCTCCACCGACGATCTCGATGGCGCCGTGGAGGCCGCGGTCGCCGCGCGTCTGGACAACACGGGGCAGTCGTGCAACGCGGCCAAGCGCTTCATCGTGGTCGACGGTCTGTACGACGACTTCCTCGAGAAGTTCACGGCGGCGATGTCCAGCGCGAAGGTCGGCGACCCGTTCGCCGATGACACCGTGCTCGGCCCGCTGTCGTCGCTCACGGCGGCGGAGCGCCTGGCCGAGCAGGTCGACAAGGCGGTGTCGCAGGGCGCGACGCTCGTGACGGGCGGCACGCGCGACGGAGCCTTCTACCCCGGCACCGTCCTGACCGACGTCACGAGCGACATGGACGCCTATCGCGAGGAGTTCTTCGGCCCGGTCGGCGTCGTGTACCGGGTCGCAGACGAGGACGCCGCCGTCGCGGTCGCCAACGACACCAGCTACGGCCTCGGCTCTTACGTCTTCACGACGGACGAGGAGCAGGCCAAACGGGTCGCCGACAAGATCGACGCCGGCATGGTCTACGTCAACGTCGTGCTCGCCGACGAGCCGGGCCTGCCCTTCGGCGGCGTGAAGCGCTCCGGCACGGCGCGCGAGATGGGCCTGCTCGCCGCCGACGAGTTCGTCAACAAGAAGCTCATCCGCGTCGGCGCCTGACCCGCTGACGTCCAGACCGGGGATTCTCGTCGAGACGGAGGGCATCGCCCGCTGTCTCGACGAGAATCCCTTGTCTCGCGGGTCGAGACCGCGTCAGGGAGCCGCCTTCCGGGGGGTGTCGCGGACGGGATGCGAGCGCCAGGATGGAGTCATGGCAGAGACATCGGACCCGGTCGTCGCCCTCTCGGATGAGCAGTGCTGGGAGCGCCTGCGCGGCCAGGAGCTCGGCCGCCTCGTGACGCATGTCGGCGAGGTGCTCGACATCTTCCCCGTGAACTACGTCGTCGACGGCGAGAGCGTGCTGTTCCGCACCGCGCAGGGCAGCAAGCTGTTCGAACTGACCGTCAACGACGAGGTGCTCTTCGAGGTCGACGACCACACCGACACCGACGCGTGGAGTGTGATCCTCCGCGGCCGCGCGCACTCGCTGGACACCTCGGCGGAGGTGGAACGGGCGGACGGTCTCGGCCTCCGGCCCTGGATCCCGACCCTCAAGTACACGTACGTGCGCGTCGAGCCGACCTCGCTGTCGGGCCGGGCGTTCGAACGGGCTCCCGAGCCGGACCGCTACGGCATCCAGCAGTACTGAGTGGACCACATCCTGACCTCCGCGGCGCACGGGCGACGGTGACGGCGCCGCACATGCGCAGCCATCGCATCCTCGTCGTCGGCGCAGGGATCGCCGGGGCCGCTGCCGGTGCGCTCCTCGGTCGCAGCGGCCACGACGTGACCGTGGTGGAGCGCAGCGTCGGCGTGCGCTCCAGCGGCAGTCCCGTCGACGTCCGTGGCCCTGCGCTGGATGTGGTGCGCGGTCTGGGCCTGGAGGCCGCGGCGCGGGCGCACGACACGGGCGCGGACACGCTGGCGCTCATCGACCGCGACGGGCGCGTGTTCACCACGATCCGGATACGCTCCGACCCGCTCGACATCGAGATCGCGCGCGTCGATCTCGCCTCCGTGCTGACGACGGCAGCCCAGGATGTCGCCGACGTGCGGTTCGACGACACCTTCGAGACGCTGTCTCCCCACGCCGACGGCGTCGATGTGCGTTTCGCCTCCGGGGGCGAGGAGCGGTTCGACCTCGTCGTCGGAGCCGATGGACAGAACTCGGCGACCCGGCGTGCGCTGTGGGAACCGGCGCCGACCGCGTCTGCGCTCGCCGTCGGCGCGTCGCGCGGAGCCACGGGTCGCGTCGCGACCCGGAGTCGATCGCCGCGCCTCGCCATTGCGACGGTCCCGCTGCCGTTGACGAGTCACGACCCCCGGGTCGTGACGATGTACAACGAGCCGGGGCGTTCTCTGACCGTGCATCCCGCCGGCGGCCACCCGGGTGTCGCGTTCATCTTCCGGACCGAGGAGGCGCCGCGCGACCGGGCTGCGCAGGTCGGGCTGCTGCGCCAGCGCTACGCGTCGACGGGCTGGCGCGCGCGCGAATTCCTCGCCGCCCTCGACGATGCCGAGGACCTCTACTTCGACCGCGTGCGGCGCGTGGACGCCCACCCGTGGTGGCGCGGACGCGTGGTGCTGCTCGGCGATGCTGCGTCCAGCCTGACGATCCTCGGCGAGGGTTCGAGCATGGCCCTCCTCGGTGCTCGTGCGCTGGACGGCGCCCTGCGGGACGGCTCCGATCTGGCCGCTGCGCTGACCGCGTACGAGGCGCAGCACGCGCCCGTCGTGCGGCGGGCACAGGGCGGCGCCGCGCTGGGAGCGGCCTTCCTCGTGCCGGCCAGTCGACCGGCTCTCGGCATCCGGAATCTGCTCGCGCGGGCGCTGCGCGGCATCTGAGGCGAGTGCCTCCGGTTCGCGGCGTCCGCGGGCATGCCGTACACTGGAACGTGCAGTTGAAGTCTGCATTCTTTCGCCGTGCCCGTTGCCGGACACGGATCCTCAAACCGCGGTGAGAGGGGAAGAGTGCGTGCTTCACGAGACCTCCGGGTCTCTAGGGCGGTAGCTCAATTGGCAGAGCAGCGGTCTCCAAAACCGCAGGTTGCAGGTTCGATTCCTGTCCGCCCTGCGCGTCAGCGCATACATCCTGCGTTGATAAGAAAGTGCGGTCGACCCGTGTCGGCTCACGGAAGGTAATCAGGTGGCATCGATGGTTCAGGACGAGCCGAAGGGCGACGTCGTCCCCGCTGAGGGAACGGCTGCACCCCGCGAAAAGAAGCTCAACGTCTTCGCTCGCATCGCCCTGTTCGTCCGTCAGGTCTTCGCCGAGCTCCGCAAGGTCGTCACCCCGACGCGCCAGGAGCTGCTGAAGTACACGCTCGTGGTGCTCGGCTTCGTCGTCGTGATGATGGCGCTCGTCTACGGCCTGGACGTGCTCTTCGTGTGGATCACGACGTACGTCTTCGGAGTGCCCGGCGCCTGATCCCCGAGTGCCCCGGCCTGGCCGGGACCATGACACGGGCGGACCGCAGGTCCGGCAGCGTACGGAACGGAAGAGAACTCACGTGACTGAAAGATATGTCGACGACGCCGATTGGGCGACCGCCGCAGAGCAGTCCTCGGAGGACGACGAAGCCCAGGAGGGCAACGTCCTCGCCGAGGAGGAGCGCTCGGTCGAGGCGGCCGAGCACGTCGCGATCCACATCGTGGACGACGGTGCCGATGACGACGCCGACCTGGACGACATCGACATCGACGACCCGGAGGCGGACGCGATCGTGAACGACGCTCTCAACCTTGACGAGACGGCAGAGACCGAGGCGGCAGCCGAGGTCATCAACGACTCCCTCGCAGAGGAGGTCGCCGAGCGCGAGGCCGAGGCCGCGGACGAGGTGACGCCCTACGACGGTCCTGACGTGAACGGCGACGAGGACGAGCCCGAGCTCGACGAAGACTTCGTCGCGGAGGTGGATGCCGCAGCCGGCGTCGTCGACGAGGTCGAGGCATCCGTCTCCCCGGCCGATGCCGCAGAGGCTCCGGTGTTCGAGGACGACGAGGACTCGGACGACGAGGACTCGGACGACGAGTTCGCGGACGACGACTCCTCCGACGACGAGAGCGCCGACGGCGCCTCGGACGACGCGGAGAGCGACGACGAGGACGAGGACGAGGACCCGTACGAGACGTTCCGAGCCGAGCTGCGCACCCTGCCGGGCAAGTGGTACGTCATCCACTCGTACGCGGGCTTCGAGCGCAAGGTGAAGGCCAACATCGAGCAGCGCAAGTCGACGCTCGAGGTCGAGGACGACATCTACCAGATCGAGGTCCCGATGGAGGACGTCGTCGAGATCAAGAACGGTCAGCGCAAGATGGTCACGCGCGTCCGGATCCCCGGCTACGTGCTCGTGCGCATGGACCTGAACGAAGACACGTGGTCGGTCGTGCGCCACACGCCCGGTGTCACCGGCTTCGTCGGCAACGCCCACAACCCGACGCCGCTGCGCTTCGAGGAGGCCTTCAACATGCTGAAGAGCCTCGTCGAGGTCAAGGAGGTCGCCGGTGCGAAGGGCGGAGCGGGCAAGAAGGGCGCCGCCGCCGCGACCCGCGTCATCCCCGCCGAGGTCGACTTCGAGGTGGGCGAGACCATCACGATCAAGGAAGGCTCGTTCGCGGGCCTGCCCGGCACGATCAGCGAGATCAAGCCCGAGAGCGGCAAGCTCACGGTCCTCGTCTCGCTCTTCGAGCGCGAGACGCCGGTCGAGCTGAGCTTCGACCAGGTCACCAAGCTCTGACCGGCTGGTAGACTTCTCAGGTTTGCGTGCGCGCTGAGCGCACGCGATGGACACCGCGATCCGGAACGGCCGGATTCGCGGGAGAACAGGGTGCTCCGGCATCCGCTGTTCGACGAAAGGAAGAAGAATGGCACCGAAGAAGAAGGTGACCGGCCTGATCAAGCTTCAGATCAACGCCGGTGCCGCCAACCCGGCGCCGCCGATCGGGCCCGCGCTCGGTCAGCATGGCGTCAACATCATGGAGTTCTGCAAGGCGTACAACGCCGCGACCGAGTCGCAGCGCGGCAACGTCATCCCCGTGGAGATCACCGTCTACGAGGACCGCAGCTTCACGTTCATCCTGAAGACCCCGCCGGCCGCTGAGCTCATCAAGAAGGCTGCGGGCGTCCAGAAGGGCTCCAAGACCCCTCACACGGTCAAGGTCGCGAAGCTCACCAAGGAGCAGGTCCGCCAGATCGCCGAGACGAAGCAGCCTGACCTTAACGCGAACGACATCGAGGCCGCCTCGAAGATCATCGCCGGCACCGCCCGTTCCATGGGCATCACGGTCGAGGACTGAGGGGAAGAGGAAACATGGCTACCAAGTCCAAGGCCTTCCGGGCCGCAGCCGCCAAGATCGAGGCGGACAAGTTCTACACCCCCACCGAAGCCGTCGCGCTCGCGAAGCAGACCGGCTCGGCCAAGTTCGACTCGACCGTCGAGGTCGCGCTGAAGCTCGCGGTCGACCCGCGCAAGGCCGACCAGATGGTGCGCGGCACCGTCATCCTCCCGCACGGCACCGGCAAGACCGCTCGTGTCATCGTGTTCGCGACGGGTCCGGCCGCTGAGGCCGCGATCGCCGCGGGTGCGGACGAGGTCGGTGGCGCCGAGCTCATCGAGCGTGTCGCCGGTGGCTGGACCGCGTTCGACGCGGCAGTCTCGACGCCCGAGCTCATGGGCCAGGTCGGTCGACTGGGTAAGGTGCTCGGCCCGCGCGGCCTCATGCCGAACCCCAAGACCGGCACCGTGACCCCCAACCCGGCCAAGGCCGTCGAGGAGATCAAGGGCGGCAAGATCGAGTTCCGCGTCGACAAGCACGCCAACGTGCACTTCGTCGTCGGCAAGGCGTCCTTCTCGGAGGAGCAGCTCGACGAGAACCTCAAGGTCGCCCTTGAGGAGATCGTCCGCCTGAAGCCCTCGAGCTCGAAGGGCCGTTACATCCAGAAGGGCGCCGTGTCGACCACGTTCGGCCCCGGCATCCCGCTGGACGTCAACGCGATCGTCTGACGCTTCGACAGGCTCGGCGACCGACACGTCGCAACGCAAGGGGCTCCACCTTCGGGTGGGGCCCCTTCGTCGTCCCGAAACCGTCCGCCGCGGCACCGGCGGCCGGGGTAGCGTCGGAGACATGGTCGCGACGCTCCAGGATCTGTTCGGAATCGATGCGCCGATCGTGCTCGGCCCTTTCGGCGGGCTGTCGTCGGTCGAGCTGACCGCAGCCGTCAGCGAGGCCGGCGGGCTGGGCTCGTACGGGCTGTACGGCTACTCGGCGGATCGGATCAGCGACACCCTCGCCGCGCTGCACTCCGCGACCTCGCGCCCGTTCGCGGTGAACCTCTGGCTGCCGACCGGCGACGAGGTCACACCGAGCGAGGTCGATCTCGCGCCGGCGATCGAGGCGACGGCACCCCTCTTCGACGAGCTGGGCCTCGCGCACCCCTTGCCGCCCATCGAGTTCCTCCCGGACCTCGACTCCCAGCTGACCGCGGTGCTGGATGCCGCGCCCGCGGCGCTGAGCGTCGTCTTCGGCGTCCCCTCCGAGCGGCTGGTCACGGCAGCGCACAGCCGCGGCATCCGCGTCATCGGAACCGCGACGACCGTGGCCGAGGCCGTAGCCCTCGACGCCGCCGGTGTCGACGCCGTCGTCGCGACCGGTGCCGAGGCGGGCGGGCATCGCGTGTCGTTCCTGCGCCCGGCCGAGCAGTCGCTCGTCGGCACATTCGCGCTGGTGCCGCAGGTCGTCGACGCCGTGGGCGTGCCCGTGATCGCGGCGGGCGGCATCGCCGACCGGCGTGGGGTCGCCG
>NZ_JBJDRK010000081.1:0-12896 GCF_044987405.1 Microbacterium sp. ZW T2_14
GGCCTCGGTGGCCGAGGCGTCTGCGGCAGCGGCCTGCGGCGCGCCATCGGCGTCGGGGGCTCCGGAACCATCGCCGATCTTCGCCAGCACGGCGCCGACCTCGACGGTCTCGTCCTCGTGGACCAGGATCTCCTCGATGACGCCGCTGACCGGCGACGGGATCTCGGTGTCCACCTTGTCCGTGGAGATCTCGAGCAGGCCCTCGTCCGCCTGGACCGTGTCGCCGACGTTCTTGAGCCAGCGGGTGACCGTTCCCTCGGTCACGCTCTCGCCGAGAGCGGGGAGGACCACGGATGTGCTCATGAGGATGTCTCCTTCTGAAGAAATATCGGATCTAGCTTAGTGATGAGGGGCGAGCGCGAGGGTCAGAGCGCGTGCAGCGGCTTGCCCGCGAGAGCGAGGAAGGCCTCGCCGAGTGCTTCGGACTGCGTCGGGTGAGCGTGGATGAACGGTGCGATGTCTTCCGGATGGGCTTCCCACCCCACGACGAGCTGTCCTTCGCTGATGAGCTCTCCCACGCGATCGCCGATCAGGTGGATGCCGAGCACCGGCCCGTCCTTCTCGCGGACGACCTTGACGATGCCGCTCGTGCCGAGGATCTCGCTCTTGCCGTTGCCCGCGAGGTTGTACTCGTAGGCGACGATCCCGTCGGCGCCGTGCGCTGATGCCGCCTGCGCTTCGGTGAGGCCGACCGACGCGACTTCGGGGTGGCTGTAGGTGACCTTGGGGATCTGCGCATCCGGGATCATGACGGGAGAGAGGCCGGCGATCTCCTCCGCGACGAAGATGCCCTGCTGGAATCCCCGGTGCGCGAGCTGCAGCCCGGGCACGATGTCGCCGACGGCCCAGACATGGTCGACGCCGGTGCGGAGGCGCTCGTCGGTGATCACGAATCCGCGGTCGATGGTCACGCCGGCTTCCTCGTACCCGAGGCCGGCTGTCGCAGGACCGCGACCGACGGCGACCAGGAGGTGGTCCGCGGTGAAGGTCTTGCCGTCCTCGAGCGTCACGGTGACCGCATCCGCCGTCTGCGTCGCGCTCTGGAAGCGCACGCCGAGGGAGTATTGGATGCCGCGCCGGCGGAACGCGCGTTCCAAGCCTTTGCTGAGCGCGACGTCCTCGTTCGGCACGAGGTGGTCGAGCGCCTCGACGATCGTGACGTCGGCGCCGAACGAGCGCCAGACGCTCGCGAACTCGACGCCGATGACGCCGCCGCCGAGGATCACGACGCTGCGGGGGATCTCGTCGAGCTCGAGCGCGTGCTCGCTGGTGAGGATGCGACCGCCGATCTCGAGCCCCGGAAGCGTGCGACTGTACGACCCGGTCGCGAGCACGACGTCGGTGCCGCGGTAGAGGTCGTCTCCGACGCGGACGGCGGGACCTGCTTCGAGCCGGCCTTCACCCGTGACGACGGTGATCCCGCGCGCCTTCACGAGACCTTCGAGGCCCTTGTACTTCTTCGCGACGATGCCTTCCCGATAGGCACGGACACCCGCGGGGTCGATCCCGTCGAGCGTCGCGCGGATCCCGACGGCCGAGGCATCCCGTGTCAGATCGGCCACCTCCGCCGCGTGCAGCAGCGCCTTGGTCGGGATGCAGCCGCGGTGCAGGCAGGTGCCGCCCACTTTGTCCTTCTCGACGAGCGCGACGCTCTTGCCGAGTTCTGCCGCGCGCAGCGCAGCGGCGTAGCCGCCGCTGCCACCGCCCAGAACGACGAGACCGAAGGAGTGGTCGGTCATCGTGCCTCCTCATCGAGGTCAGCCAGGACGAAGCGGATCAGGCTGCGCACGCTCGCGGCAGTCGGTCCCTTGTCGGTGAAGCCGTACGGCGCGCCCTTGTGGGTGCCGCTGCCGGCGATGTCGAGATGGACCCACGGGATGCGGGGCGCATCTTCCTCGTCGCCCGTGCGGCCGACGAAGTGACGCAGGAACAGGCCTGCGAAGAGCGAGCCGCCCGCGGGATCGCCGATCTTGGCGTTCTGCAGGTCGGCGATCGGGGAGTCGAGCTCCTCGACCATGTGGCCGGGGAGAGGCAGCTGCCACGCGGGCTCGCCGGCCTCGGCGGCGGCGGCCAGGTAAGCCGCCACAGCCTCGTCGTCGCCCATCACGCCGGTGTGCCGCGTGCCGAGGGCGATCAGGATCGCGCCGGTGAGCGTTGCGACGTCGACGATCACGTCGGGGTGCTCCCGGCTGGCCGCGACGATGCCGTCGGCGAGCACGAGACGCCCCTCGGCATCGGTGTTCAGCACCTCGACCGTCGTTCCGTCGAGCAGCCGCAGCACGTCACCCGGACGTGTGGCGCGGCCGGACGGCATGTTGTCGGCGAGGCAGAGCCACGCCGTCACCTTGACGGGTGCTGCGACGGATGCCGCGGCCCTGAGCACCGCGAGGACGGTCGCCGCCCCCGCCATGTCGTATTTCATCCCGACCATCGACGCGGCGGGCTTGAGCGACAGGCCTCCGGTGTCGAAGGTGATCCCCTTGCCGACGAGGGCGACGTGGCGGGTCGCGCCGTCCGGCGCGTACTCCAGACGCACGAGGCGCGGCGGGCGATCCGATCCCTGGCCGACGCCCAGGATGCCGCCGAAGCCCTGCTCGCGCAGCGCCTCCTCGTCGAGGATCTCGACGCTCACCGGCAGCCCCGACACGGACTCGGCCGCGCGCTGCGCGACATCGGCGGGCCCGAGCCACTCGGCCGGGATGTTGACGAGGTCCTTCACGAGGGCGACGGATGCCGCGGTCTCGACGATGAGCTTGAGGGCGGCGTCGTCGGGCTCGGCAGTGCCGTGGACGACGACACGCCCGGCCCGGGGCTTGGGCGACTCGGTCTTGTAGCCGTCGAATCGGTAGCCGCCGAGGGCCGCGCCTTCGGCGGCCGCGGTCCACAGCGCGGGGTCGGCGTACGGTGCGGCGACGGCGACCGTCGCGAACCCGGTCAGGGCGCGGATCGCCGCGCCGACCGCGTCGCGCAGGGCCGCGGCATCCGGATCCGTCCCCGTTCCCACGACGGCCAGCGGCAGTCGTGTCGCCTCCGGCGCGTACAGCCGCACCCATGCGCCGGCTGCGCCGGTGAAGCCCACCGCCAGGAGCGCGTCGCGCAGGCCCGGCCAGTCCGACAGATCGGGGGAATCCTCTGCCTCGAGCGGCGGGAGTGCGACGAGGAGAAGGTCGGCGTCGGACTCTCGGACGGGGGAGGTGCGGTACTCCAGGTCGGGAAACGACATGGTCTCCATCCTAGGGACGCCGACTGTTCGCTCTGAGCACGACGGTCGCGACCCGACCACGTCAGGGCGGCTCGTAGCATGGGAGCATGCCTTTTCCCGGCCCGCTGTTCGAGCGTGCGGCTTCCGCGCCGCCCGTCCCGCGCGGACTGCCGCTCGTGATCGCCCTCACCGGGTTCACCGATGCCGGCAGCGCCGTGAGCCGCACGATCGACTACTTCCGCGACGACCTGTCGCCCTCGCCGCTCGCGGTCTTCTCCAACGACACGCTCTTGGATTACCGCGCGCGCCGCCCGATCGTGGCGTTCGAGAAGGATCACCTCACCGACTACCGGCCGCCGCGGCTGGAGCTGTCGTTCGCCCATGATGCCCTCGGTCAGCCGTTCCTGCTGCTGGCGGGCTACGAGCCCGACTTCGCATGGGACGCCTTCGCCCGAGCGGTCGTCGACTTCGCCGAGAGCTACGGCGTCTCGACGGTGACCTGGGTGCACGCCATCCCGATGCCGGTCCCGCACACCCGGCCCATCGGCACGACGGTCAGCGGCACCCGCTCCGAGCTCACCGAGGCGCACTCGGTCTGGCAACCGCATACGGAGGTCCCTGCGACGGCGGGTCACCTGCTGGAGTACCGGCTCGCCGCCGCCGGCGTGCGCGTCGCCGGCTTCGTCCTGCTCATCCCGCACTACCTGGGAGACACCGAGTACCCGGCCGCCGCGCTGGCTGCGCTGGACAGCCTGACCGTCGCGACGGGCCTCGTCTTCGCGGGCGACGATCTGCGGGACGAGAATCGGGAGTACCTCGAGAAGGTCACGGAGCAGATCGAGGGAAGCGACGAGCTCGCTCGTATGGTGCAGGGGCTCGAAGAGCGCTACGACGCATACATGGCGGGTTCGACCCTGGCGACCCCGATCATCCACACCGGCGATCTGCCGAGCGCCGACGAGCTGGCTGCGGAGCTGGAGCGATTCCTCGCGACCCGCCCCGCCGAGGACGATAAGCGCGGTTCCTGAGCCCGTATTCGGCGCGCCGTTGGAATGACCGGCGGCACCGGAGCGTTGTTCTCTGCGATGGAGGTGCGCCGACCCACGCGGGGCGATGCTGGCGGCGCACGGCAAGTATGAGATACTAGACGCTCTGACCCGTTGTCAACCATCTTCGTCCGGCTTCCGGCCGAAGATCTGGACTTGACAAGGGTCTTACTAGTGTCCGAAACCGACCGGAGATGCGCAGGGGTGCGTCGACCGGTGAAAGGCGAAACGTGACTCCAGGCACGAACACCAAGGCTCGCTCGGCCGCGAAGGACACCGAGACGGACGAGACGAAGACTCCCGCTGCGAAGAAGGCTCCCGCGGCGAAGGCTGCCCCCAAGGCGAAGGCAGCCCCCAAGACCGCGTCGAAGCGCGCGAAGAAGTCCGATGACGACTTCGAGGACGACGTCGAGGAGCTCGACGTCGAGCTCGAGGCCGGCGACGACATCGAAGTGGACGCTGCGGACGACGCGACCGACGCGGCTCCGGCCGCCAAGGATGCGAAGGCCTCCACCGATGAGGCCGCCGCTGCCGAGGACGAGGAGGAGGACGAGGAGAGCACCAAGCCGGCGTTCACCGAGCCGCTTCCCACCGGCGCGATCGTCATCTCGTCCAGCGACGACGAGGATGTCCCGGTCTACTCGACGCAGATCACCGGCGCCACCGCCGACCCCGTCAAGGACTACCTGAAGCAGATCGGCAAGGTGCCGCTACTGAACGCGGCCGAAGAGGTCGAGCTCGCGATGCGGATCGAGGCGGGACTGTTCGCCGAAGAGAAGCTGTCGCACATGTCGGCCGCCGAGAAGACCTCGCAGCTCGGACTCGACCTGCAGTGGGTCGCCCGTGACGGTCAGCGCGCCAAGAGCCACCTCCTGGGCGCGAACCTGCGTCTCGTGGTGTCGCTCGCCAAGCGCTACACCGGTCGTGGCATGCAGTTCCTGGACCTCATCCAGGAGGGCAACCTCGGCCTCATCCGTGCCGTCGAGAAGTTCGACTACACCAAGGGCTTCAAGTTCTCGACGTATGCGACGTGGTGGATCCGTCAGGCCATCACCCGCGCCATGGCCGACCAGGCTCGCACCATCCGCATCCCGGTGCACATGGTCGAGGTCATCAACAAGCTCGCGCGCGTGCAGCGGCAGATGCTGCAGGACCTCGGTCGCGAGCCCACGCCCGAGGAGCTCAGCCGCGAGCTCGACATGACCCCCGAGAAGGTCATCGAGGTGCAGAAGTACGGCCGCGAGCCGATCTCGCTGCACACGCCCCTCGGCGAGGACGGCGACAGCGAGTTCGGTGACCTCATCGAGGACACCGAGGCCGTGGTTCCGGCCGACGCAGTGGGCTTCACGATGCTGCAGCGTCAGCTCGAGTCGCTCCTCGACTCGCTCTCCGAGCGCGAGGCCGGCGTCATCCGCATGCGCTTCGGCCTCGGCGACGGGCAGCCGAAGACGCTCGACCAGATCGGCGACACGTTCGGGGTCACCCGCGAGCGCATCCGCCAGATCGAGTCGAAGACGATGGCGAAGCTGCGCCACCCGTCGCGATCGCAGTCCCTGCGGGACTACCTCGAGTGAGCGAGGCGAACGCCGGCAAGGCGCTCACCGTTCAGGTCGAAGGCTCGTCGTTCGCCCGCATCCCGATCCGCACGCGGGTCGTGATGCCGGGCGACGACCTCGATGGGTTCATCCGCGAGTACGCGGCGGATGTCGTGCGCTCGGGCGACCTGCTGTTCGTGACGGAGAAGATCGTCGCGATCACGCAGGGCCGGTCGTACCTCGTGGACGACATCAAGCCCCGCAAGCTCGCGTTCTTCCTCTCGAAGTACGTCACACGCACCCCGTACGGGATCGGCCTGGGCATGCCCGAGACCATGGAGATGGCGCTGCGCGAGTGCGGCCCGATCCGCATCCTGTTCGCGGCTGCGGTGTCAGCCGTGACGAAGCTGTTCGGCCGCAAGGGCGATTTCTACCGCATCGCCGGCGACAAGGCGCGAGCGATCGACGGTCCGACGTCGGGCACCATCCCGCCCTACAACAAGGCGGTCGTCCTCGGCCCGGAGCGTCCGCGCGAAGTCGCTCAGCACATCAAGGCTCTTCTCGGCGGTGTGCCCGAGGTGGCAGTGGTCGACATCAACGACCTCGGCGGCAACATCCTGGGCTCGACCCTCGACAAGCCGGCGGAGAAGCGCCTCGTCGCGATCCTCAAGGACAACCCGCTCGGTCAGGGACACCAGTCCACGCCGCTCGGCATCGTACGCGCGGTCTGATCGCAGCCATGTGAAAGGCGCGGCATCTTCCGGATGCCGCGCCTTTCCTCATGCGTGTCAGAACCCGATGGCGGCGCGGTAGCGCGGCTTGTGACCGGTGCGGATGCCGGTGACGCTGGGCTTGTTCTCGTAGACACCCGCGCCCCAGTTGCCCTCGACGAGCACCGGGCCCTCGGGCGTGACGACGATGTCCCACCCCACGTACTGGATCTGCGGGACGACCCGCGCGACCTGGTCGACGAACTGCGTGATCTGGTCGATCATCGGCAGCTGGAAGTCCGCGATCACGAAGCCGCTGTCGGGATGCGTGACATGCACGTGCCCGTGCGAGTCGTACCCGGGCCCGACGGCGTGGCCGTTCTCGTCCAGCATCGTGTAGAAGCCGCCGAACGTCATCTGATCGCTCACCGCGCCGCGCCCGAACTTCTGCGCCATGGCGAGGATGTGCGTCGTCTCACCGTCGAAGAACGCCGTGACGCGGGTGGTGTTGACCGTGCCGGGGCAGACCGCCGCGAGGTCGGCGTGCTGGCGGATCACCTCCTCGATCAGCAGTTCGCCGCGTTCGAGCAGGCCGCGGTGGAACCCGTCCCAGTCCGTGATGTCGGCCGCGTGATAGCGGTGAACGCCGGTGCCCGCCTGTCCGACCGGCTCCTTCGTGACGATCGTGCCCTGCTTCTCGGTGAAGGCGCGCACCGCGTCGGCGTTGCCCTCCTCGACGACCATCCAGTCGCGGCGGAGGAAGGTGCTGAACGTGCGGTCGAACTCGACCTTGTCCTGGAACAGGCCACGGTAGGCGGGCTGGTCGTACTTCTGCGACAGCTCGTTGGACACCGGGTGGGTCATGTAGGTGGCCCGCTCGGCACGGTTGAGGATGGCGAAGTCGTAGTCGACGTAGTCCTGGAACCCGACCTGGCGGAACCCGGCCGACCACAGCATGTCGACCATCACGGCCGGCGTCCACTTGCCGTGCGCGTGGGCGGTCTCCCGCGCCCGCTCGACGACGGATCCGACATCGATGCGACGGACCCGCCAGGCGAGGTAGCGAAGACGGTTCGAGAGGGCGAGGCCCTGAGAAGGCATGCGTGCTCCGGGGTCGGGTGCGGGGGACCCCGATAGTCTAGAGGCGTGAGTTCCTCGATCCCTGGGCAGGGCATGCCCGTGCCAGGATCGGGGCCCCGCAGCACCCCTGTCGCCCGGATCTCGCGCGGCGCTCTCACCGCCAACGCGCGCATCGCCTGGGACCGCGGCATCCGTTCGTTCGATTCCTCGGTGCTCGAGGCGGATGCCTGGGGCCACGGCGCGACGCTCGTGGAGGACGTCCTCACTAAGGCGGGAATCGCGCGCGCCGAGGGCGCGCCGGCGGAGCACGGCAGCGGAGCCGCGGACCATGCGATGCCGGCGCCGGCAAGCCCGGTGCTCACGCCGTCTCAGCTTCTGGGCATGCCCGGTTCCGATGCCACGCCCGCACTGCGACTGAGCGGCGCCGTGCTGTCGGTGAAGCAGCTGCGTGCGGGCGAGGGCGTGTCGTACGGGTACGCGTATCGCGCCGAACAGGACACGCGCGTCGCGCTCGTCACCGGCGGCTATGCGCAGGGCATCGTCCGTGCCCTCGGCGGCGCCGTCGATGTCGCGATCGCAGGGGAGCGGCATCCGATCGTCGGACGCGTCGCGATGGACGTGTGTGTGGTCGAGATCGGAAACGCGGTCGTGCGTCGTGGCGACGACGTCCTGTTCCTCGGCGACGCGGCGGCCGGTGAGCCGTCGCTGGCCGAGTGGGTCGACGCGACCGGCATGCACGCGTTCGAGCTCGTCACGACGGTCGGCCTGCGCGCGATCCGGGAGGAGGGTCCATGACCGCGCGGCTCCGCGTCGATCTGTCGGCCCTCACCACGAACATCGCGCGCGTGCGCGAGACCGTCGCGCCGGCCGAGCTCATGCTCGTGGTCAAGGACGACGCATACGGCCACGGACTCGAGGCGGTGGTGCGCACCGCCGTGGACGCCGGCGTCCGGTGGTTCGGGGCCTTCGACGCCCGGACCGGAACGGCCGTCCGGGCCGTTGCCGGCGACGGTGTCCGCATCTTCACCTGGATCGCCGCATCGCGAGACGACCTGCGCGCCGCCCTTGCGGCGCGCCTCGATCTGGGGATCGGCGACGCCGAGCTTCTGGAGGACCTTGCGGACGCCGCTTCCGGCGTCGCCGCCGCGCCGCGTGTGCATCTGAAGATCGACACCGGACTGCACCGCAACGGCGTGCGCCCCGAAGCGTGGCCGGCGTTCGTCGCCCGAGCCGCCGAGCTGCAGAGCGCCGGATCGATCGAGGTCGCCGGGATCTGGAGCCATATCGCCGAGGCCTCAGACGCCGAGGACGATGACGCCCGGACGCTCTTCGAGTGGGCTCTCGACGAGGCGGCGGCCGCCGGCATCCACCCGTCCGTCCGTCACCTGGCCGCCAGCGCGGCGTCGTTCGCGCGGCCCGAGTTCCGCTACGACATGGTCCGCGTCGGGGCGTTCTGCTACGGCATCCGCTCGACCGGTGGTCCGTCGGCCGGCGAACTCGGGCTGGCGCCCATCGGCCGGCTCGAGGCGGACGTGGTCGCGGTGCACCACGACGGCGTACAGGTCGACATCGGCGCGCTGGCGGGACTGCCGACGTCGCTGCGCGGCGGCCGGGCGCGCGTGGGCACCCCCGCGGGTGGGCGGCGGCTCGAGATCGTGGGCGAGTCCCACTCGCTCGTCGAGGGATGGCCGGATGCCGCCGTGGGCGACACGGTCACGCTGTTCGGGCCCGGCACCCGCGGCGAAGGCTCCGCGACGGATCTCGCCGAGCTCATCGGGACGATCGGGGAAGAGATCGCCCTCCGGGTGTCACCGCTGATCCCGAGGGTGTACCACTGAGGCTCCACCGATCTGAGGGCCGTCAGCACCTGAGAACAGACAGAGCCACGGGCCTTGCACAGAACGCCCCGCGAGACGGCGGGCGTCTCGCGGGGCGGTCGTCACAGGTGCCGGCGGGCGGCAGACCTCGCAGGTCTTATTCCGCCAGGCGCGCGGTCTCGTCGTGCCACGACGTCGCGATGCTGCGGAGCTTCTCTTCGTACTTGCGGCCGTGGTGGGCGCAGAAGAGCAGTTCGCTGCCGTTGACCTCGGCGGCGATGTAGGCCTGGGCGCCGCACGAATCGCAGCGGTCGACCGCCGTCAGGCGGTACTCGAGGACGGCGCCGGGCTCTGTGGGTGTCGATAGCGTGGTCATTTCGGTGCCTCCTCGTATATGTAGAACTCTCGGCCGGTGATGAGATACAACCACGGGGACGTTTCGAGAATGCCGCGAACGGGTGACATTTCGCTGAGCGCGTAGCGCTCGTCGGCGTGAAGCGTGTCTGCGCGGTCCGCTCGGGCGCGCGGATTACGATGGGAGACTGTGACCGCCGAGTATTCCGCCCATCATCTCCAGGTGCTCGAAGGGCTCGAGGCGGTCCGCAAGCGCCCGGGCATGTACATCGGCTCCACCGACTCGCGTGGCCTCATGCACTGCCTGTGGGAGATCATCGACAACTCGGTCGACGAGGCGCTGGCCGGGCACGGCACCCGCATCGATATCGTGCTGCACGCCGACGGCAGCGTCGAGGTGCGTGACCGCGCACGCGGCATCCCCGTCGACATCGAACCGCGCACCGGGCTGTCGGGCGTCGAAGTGGTCTTCACGAAGCTGCACGCCGGCGGCAAGTTCGGCGGCGGGTCGTACGCGGCCTCCGGCGGCCTGCACGGCGTGGGGGCGTCGGTGGTCAACGCCCTCTCCGAGCGTCTCGACGTCGAGGTGGACCGCGGCGGCAAGACGTGGGCGATGTCGTTCCACCGTGGCGAGCCCGGGCTGTTCTCCAACGGCAGCCCCAGCTCGACCTTCACGCCGTTCGAGCAGCGCAGCGAGCTGCGGGTCGCCGGCCGCGCGGCGAAGGGCGTGACGGGCACGCGCATCCGCTACTGGGCCGACCCGCAGATCTTCACCAAGGACGCCGCCTTCAACCTGCAGGAGCTCGAACAGCGGGCGCGGCAGACGGCCTTCCTCGTCCCGGGCCTCGAGATCGTGATCCGTGACGAACGCCCCGGAACCGAATCGGGCGAGCCTGTCGAGACGAGCTATCGCTTCGACGGCGGCATCTCCGAGTTCGCCGACTTCCTCGCGCCCGACGCGGGCATCACCGACACGTGGCGCCTCACCGGGAGCGGCACGTTCACCGAGACCGTGCCGGTGCTGCAGCCGACCGGCGCGATGGTGCCGACCGAGGTCGAGCGCGAATGCCACGTCGACGTCGCCGTCAGGTGGGGAACCGGCTACGAGACGGTGTCCCGCTCGTTCGTCAACATCATCGCCACGCCGAAGGGCGGCACGCATCAGCAGGGCTTCGAGCAGGGCCTCATGAAGGTGCTGCGCGATCAGGTCGCGCAGAACGCGCGACGCCTCAAGGTGGGCAACGACAAGATCGAGAAGGACGACATCCTCGCCGGACTCACCGCCGTGCTCACGGTGCGCGTGCCCGAGCCGCAGTTCGAGGGTCAGACGAAAGAGGTGCTCGGCACTCCGGCCGTGCGCCAGATCGTGTCGAACGTCATCATCCGCGAACTCAACGCGCGCTTCACGTCGACCAAGCGCGACGACAAGGCGCAGACCTCCCTCCTCCTCGACAAGGTCGTCTCCGAGATGAAGGCGCGCATCTCGGCGCGCACGCACAAAGAGACGCAGCGTCGTAAGAACGCCCTGGAATCGTCGTCGCTGCCGGCGAAGCTCGCCGACTGCCGGTCGAACGACGTGGGCGAGTCCGAGCTGTTCATCGTCGAGGGCGATTCGGCGCTCGGCACGGCCAAGCTCGCGCGCAACAGCGAGTTCCAGGCGCTGCTGCCCATCCGCGGCAAGATCCTCAACGTGCAGAAGGCGTCGATCAGCGACATGCTGTCCAACGCCGAGTGCGCGGCGATCATCCAGGTGATCGGCGCCGGCTCGGGTCGGTCGTTCGACCTCGAGGCCGCGCGCTACGGCAAGATCATCCTGATGAGCGACGCCGACGTCGACGGGGCGCACATCCGCACCCTGCTGCTCACCCTGTTCTTCCGCTACATGCGGCCGCTGATCGACGAGGGCCGCGTCTATGCCGCCGTGCCGCCGCTGCACCGCGTGGTCGTGATGAACCCCGGCACCAAGCCGAACGACACCATCTACACGTACTCCGAAGCGGAGCTCCACGGCCTCCTCACGAAGCTCGGCAAGGCGGGCAAGCGCTGGCAGGAGCCGGTCCAGCGCTACAAGGGCCTCGGTGAGATGGACGCCGACCAGCTGGCGACGACGACGATGGACCGCGCCGGCCGCACCCTGCGACGTGTGCGGATGCAGGATGCCGAGGCTGCGGCATCCGTCTTCGAACTGCTCATGGGCAACGACGTGGCTCCGCGCAAGGAGTTCATCATCGACTCCAGCGACCGGCTGGTGCGGGAGCGCATCGACGCCTGACCCGCCGCCCCCTCGCCCGCGGCAGCGGGCCGACGGCTCAGCGGATGCCGGTGCCCACCGCGCCGACGATGCCGTCGAGCGGCGTGCCGGACGCGTCGCGCTTGGCGCCGACCGCCGGCAGCGCGCGCACCGCTCCGTCGGAGCCGATCGCGCGGGGGTCGGTGCCCACCCACGCGATCGTGAGAGCATCCTCGCCCCGCAGGAAGCGGTGGGCGCGCACACCACCGGTCGCGCGTCCCTTGGCCGGGAACTCGCTGAAGAGCGAGACCTTCGCGCTGACCGCGTCGGTGCCCGCGAGCGCCGTCGTCGAGCCCGCGATCGTCACCACGACGGCGTCGAACTCGGACGGACCCACGACATCGAAGGCGATGACCTCGGCGCCGTCCGTCAGCCGGATGCCGGCCATGCCGCCGGCCGAGCGGCCCTGCGGCCGCACCGACGACGCGTCGAAGCGCAGGAGCTGGGCATCGTTCGCCACGAACACCAGCTCTGCGCCGTCGGAGGCGGGAGCCGCGCCGACGACGCGGTCACCGTCCTTGAGGGCGATGATCTCGATGTCGTGCTTGTTGGCGAGTTCGCTGGCTGCCACGCGCTTGACCACGCCCTGCGCAGTGCCGACGGCGATCGGCGGGGAGTCGGTGAGCGGCACAAGCGCGACGACGTGCTCGCCGCCGCTGAGTCCGAGGTACTGATCGGCGCGCGTCCCGGCGCCCAGCTGCACCGAGTTGCCGGGGACAGACGGCAGGTCGACGGGGGAGAGGCGCACCAGGCGGCCGAGACTGGTCACGGCGCCGATGTCGCCGCGGGTCGTCGCATCGACCGAGGAGCGGATCGCGTCGTGCTTCGAGCGGCGTGACGGCGCGACGACGCCACCACCGGG